>CAZSBW010000365.1:0-3611 GCA_964604815.1 uncultured Salinivenus sp.
CCCCCCGATTCGGACAGAGGGAGGCCCGGATTCGCCGGGACTTCACCGCAGCCTCCCCCAGACTTGATGAGCGAAAAGGCGGCCCGGACGCGCCCGGTTCGAGTTGCCGTCACTCTACTTCCCAGAGATGGATTTGATTGCGGCGCTTCCGTAGGGGGTTGCTTCCAAGCTCGACCGTCGTGTTCGTCTTCCAGCCCTCGATGCCGAAGTCGCGCGGAACGGCCTGGGCCTCAGACGCAAGTTTGGACTAGAGGGGGCGGGGACCGCCCGTTCAGGTGGCACAAGAGGGGAGGTGCGGGTCCCTACCCCTGCCAGTAGCTCGGCGTCAGGACCACGAGGAACGTCATTACCTCCAGCCGCCCGGCCACCATCAGCAGGCACATGAAGATTTTTGTCGGCACAGGAAGCTCCACGAAGCTGCCCATCGGTCCCAGCGTCCCGAACCCCGGCCCAATGTTGCCCAGCACGACCAGCGTGCCGCTCAGCGCCTCGTCGAGCGCCAGGTCCATCCCAATCCGATGCGCGTCGGCCGCCACGAAGCCGGTGCCGCCCACCACCAGCAGCAGGTACGTCAGGATCACGATCAGAATGCCCCGCACCACCGGCTCCTTCAGCGCGCGGCGCCCCAGCCACATGGGCCGCACCGAGGAGGGATGAATCATCTGGAAGAGCTCGCGCCCAATGACCTTGAACCCCACGACCCACCGCATGAGCTTGAGGCCGCCGGACGTGCTGCCCACGCACCCGCTCGCAAACATGAGCAGGAGGAGGATCACGATCACCTCGTTGCCCCACACCGCAAAGTCGGTGCTCGCATACCCCGTCGTCGTGAGGAGGGTGGCCGTCTGGAACGTGCCGTGCCGGAGCGTTTCCTCGATTGTCGCAAACTGGCCGTCGCCCCAGAGCATCAGGCTCACCAGCAGGCTTCCCGCCGCGAAGACCGACAGGTAGACCTTGAACTCCGTGTTCTTGGCCGGGGCCGTCGGATCCGAAAAGATCGTCTGCCACAGCAGCGTAAAGTTCATTGCTGCCACGAACATGAACGGAATGATGAGCCACTGCACCGCGGGCGAAAAGGCCTCAACGCTCCGGGCCTCCGGCGAGAACCCGCCCGACGGCACCGTCGTGAAGACGTGCGCCAGGGCCTGGTACGGGGTCATATTGGGGGCGAGGCCGCCGTAGTGGACCCCGAGAAACAGTACGAACAGCACAACGGAGCACCCGAGGTACAGCATCCAGAGCCGCCGGGCCGTTTCCGCAATGTGGGGCGTGAGGCGTTCCAGCTGCGGCCCCGGCACCTCGGCGTCCAGAAACTGGGCGCCCCCGGCCGAGAGGCGCGGCAGGATGGCCACCGCCAGCGCCAGGATGCCCATGCCGGCCACCCACTGCGTGAGCTGTCGCCAGAGCATGAGGGCCGCGCCGTGCTTCTCGACGGAAATGTCGAGCAGGATCGTCGACCCGGTCGCCGAAAAGCCGCTGAAGCTCTCGAAGATGGCGTTCATGGGCACGGCGAAGCTGCCGGTCCCGCTCATGAGGTACGGGATGCTCCCGAGGAGCGAGACGACGACCCAGGTGAGGGTCACGAGCAGAAAGCCGTCGGTGACAGTGAGCTCGCTGTCGCCGCCCATCCACTCCAGGCCCCAGCCCAGGCCAAATGTGATCGCCAGCGGGACCAGGAAGGGACCCAGCGACTCCCCGTGGTACAGCGCCACGGCCCCCGGCACCAGAAACAGTGCCGCGAACCACTTCAGTGTGGGTCCGAGGACGCTGCTCACCCGACGAAAGCGACGACGTGCAATCATATCGCTGCCAACACCTCGTCCGCTACCTCCGCATCCAAGAACATGACGAGACGATCGCCCTCTCGTAGAACGGTCCCCCCGCGGGGCGTAAGCACATCTTCGTCCCGCACCACCGCCCCGAGCACGAAGTTGTGGGGCACCTCCTGGACGGTCTCCTGAAGGGGATGTCCCACGAGGGGACTGTCGGCATCGAGCTCAATTTCGACGACCTCGGCCCGCTCGTGCTCAACGAACGTGATCTTCTCGACGTCGCGCTCGCGGGTGTGGCGCAGGATTTCCTCGATGACCTCCCGGCGCGGATTGACTGTCACGTCGATGCCGCTGCACGAAAACACCGACTCGTAGGTGCCGTTGTGGATCACCGAGAGCACCTTCGACGCCCCGATCTCGCGGCTCAAGACGGAGACGAGGAGGTTCCGCTCGTCGGGCGTGAGGGCCGAGACCACCAGGTCGGCGTCCGCCACGCCTTCCCGACGCAGAAAGTCCGGGTCCGTCGCGTCGTTTTGGAGCACCAGCGTGTTCGGAAGCTCCTCCGCCAGGGTCTGGGCCCGGTCGGGATCCTGCTCCACAAGCCGGGGCTTCAGATCGCGTTGTTCGAGCAACCGAGCCGTCTGATACCCAATTTCGCCGCCGCCCAGAATCATGACGTGACGGGCCTGTCTGAGCCGCGTTCGCGGCACGAGCTCGGCCCCAAACTGCTCGACCTGACTCGGCTTTCCAATCACCAGAAGCCGGGTCTCCGCGCACAGCCGAGTGGAGCCCTGGACAATTTCCATGGTGTCGTCATCGAACACGGCGACGAGATTGACGGCATCATTCAGGTTGAGATCCTGTACGGTTCTGCCGCTTACGGGACTCTTCTCGGGAATGGTAAACTCGGCCATTACGACTCGGCCCTGCCCGAAGTATTCGACGTCCCGCGCCGTGGGTAGACCAGCGACTTCGACAATGTTGCGGGCAGTGAGGTGGTCGGCCCCCACCATGAAGTCGACGTTGAACGCCTCCCGCAGCTGCGACCACGTGGCCAGGTATTCCGTCTCCGCGACGCGGGCGATGGTAAACGCGCCCTCGTTCAGCGCCCGCGCCGTGCTGCAGATGAGGATGTTGCTCCGATCGTCGCTGGTGCTTCCAATCACCAGGTCGGCGCTCTGAACCTCCGCCGTTTTGAGAACCTCGACCTTTGCCCCGTCCCCCTCGTGCGTGAGCACGTCGGCTTCGGACCGGAGCGAGTCGAGCCGGTCGGGGTTCTTGTCCAACGCGATGACTTCGTGCTCGTCGGCCAGCGCATGGGCCACACTGCTTCCAACCTGTCCAACTCCAATGACGACAACTTTCATCGTATGCGACTTTTTTTCGACGTGGGCAGGGAAGGGGCGGACGGCGGTTCCTGAACGGGACGACGCCGGAGAAGGGCCGGGAAAGAGCTCAGGATCCTGCTTCTGGTTCCTGCAAACCGCCCAAAGATTGTCGACACACGGCAGAAGCGCAACGACTCGGGCGCTTCTTCCCTCGTCGTCACACTCCAGGCGGAAGAGCAAAGGAACCATGGCCTGTTCGACCAACGCGTGAACTTACGCAGTTGGGGAATGTTGATCGATTTGTCTGTGCATGTCGAAAAGTCTTGCTCGTCTGCTCGTGGAGACGCTCACGTTCGTGGCGGCGATGGCGCGCGAGCCCAAACGCATCAAGGGCGGCTTCCGGTATGCCTACGAGGACGTGTCGATTGGATGATCCGACAGAGTGCTCTCTCGGGTGGAGGCGACTCTTTGCTCCTCCCCGGCGGTGTGCCCGATAATGCGTGACACGTGA
>CAZSBW010000366.1:0-3593 GCA_964604815.1 uncultured Salinivenus sp.
CAGATGCCGGGAGGGGTCCCCGTCGGCTCCGTGGCTATCAACGCCGCCGACAACGCCGCCCTCCTGGCCGTGCAAATTTTGGGGACCGAGGACCCGTCTCTGCGGGAGAAGATGATGAACTATAAAGCCGACCTGACGGAGAAGGTCGCGGAGATGGACGACCGCGTACGGCGGCAGTCGAGTGGAGAGTAGCATCCGTATTTTTTCTTCCAGTCATCGCCCAATGAGATTCTTCTCCCTCCTCGTCGGTCTCCTCATCGCTCTTCTGGGGCTAACGGGAATCGGCCGCGCCGTTCTTGCACAGGACCGCCCCCAACTTCCCTCTCAGCGGCATCGGGCCACCGTCCAGATGCTTCAGGACGTCCAGCTCCACTCCCTTCCGCCGGTGAACACCGAAGCGCTTCGGTCAGAAGATCGGGAGCAGGCCAACCGGATTGGCCCTTATCGCTACGGCACCGTCGTCAACACCGAGCTCAGTCCCAATCGACACGGCACGTGGGAGCAGCTTCCCAACGGGGACTGGATCTGGCGCCTGCGCCTCCGGTCGGCAGGGGCGGTTTCGATGAGCGTCGCGTTTTCCCGGTTTGCGCTTCCGCCCGGAGCGGCCCTGTTCGTGTACGGACCCGACGGGTCGATCGTGCGAGGCCCCTACACTCGGACCGACGCGACCAACGGCCAACATCGGACGCCCCTCGTACGGGGCGAGGAAGTCATAGTCGAACTGGCCGTCCCGTCCAGTCGGCGGGCGGAGGTAACCCTCACGATCGGCTCCGTGGTGCACGGCTACCGCTCGCTTGTGCCCGGTCGTGGAGCCCCCCCTCCCTCAAAGGCTGGAGCCTGCAACGTCGACGTTGCTTGCCAGGAGGCCAACGCCTGGCGAGACCAGGTGCGGTCGGTCGGCCGCTACACCTACGAGACAGGGGGAGGCAGCTTTGTGTGCAGCGGCGCGCTGGTCAACACTACTGCGGACGACAAGACGCCTTACTTTCTGACCGCCGAGCATTGCGTGTCGACACCCTCCGAGGCCGAGTCGATGGTGTTCTACTGGAATTACCAGAACCCGACCTGCCGAGCGCAGGACTCATCGGAGAACGGAACCGTCACCAACGATGACCCGACGGCCCAGACCTCCAGCGGAGCCATCCTACGCTTTCGGTACGGAAGCACCCACGCGAACGGGACCATTGCCGGCAAGCCGGACCTCGCTCTCGTCGAGGTCGACGACGAAATTCCGGATAGCTACGAATTGTACTTCAGCGGATGGAGTCGCACCGGCACCGCTCCGAACAAAAGCACCACGATCCACCATCCACAGGGACACGGCAAGCGGATCAGCTTCGACCAGGATCCGTCGTCCCTCATCGACTATCCCACGGGGGGATTTTGCCCGGACGTTCAGGCTCCGGATGGGGACACTCATTTGGAGATCGAGAACTGGGAGGTGGGCACGACCGAGCCCGGCTCGTCCGGCTCCCCCCTCTTCAACGACAACCAGCAGATTACTGGGGTCCTCTCCGGGGGATGTGCCGGCTGTAACTTCCCAGACGCCCCTGACTGGTACGGCCGCCTCGCCCCGGGCTTCGACACCGGCGACTACGTCCCTCCTGGTGATTCTGAACCGAGCACGCTGGCAGACGTGCTGGATCCCAACGATACGGGCGCCCAGACGCTAGAGGGGCGAAGTCTGAGCGCTTTCCCCCCGGAAGCGGTGTCGAATCTCACCTTGAGAAATGTCCCCCCCGACTCCGTTGCTCTCGAATGGACGGCGTCGGGGGATGACGGGGACGAGGGGACGGCCTTCGCATACGACGTTCGGGTTCGAACAGGCCGCCCGATCACGTCTCGGGAAGACTTCCTTGCTGCCCACCCGGTTCAGAACGTCCCTCGTCCGGAGCCGTCCGGTACGTCCCAATCCGTAACCGTACCCGTAGAGCAGGACACGAGCTACTACTTCGCCATCAAGGTTTTTGACGAGGCTCTTCTCCCCTCAGAAATGGCCACGGTCGGAGCGGTGCAACTCGTCTCCGACCTCAAGATCACACAACCTCCCTTCCCCAATCCTACACAGGGCGGTACCAGACTGAAATTTGCCGTCGAGGAACGACAAACCGTGCGCGTGACTCTGTACGACGCCCTCGGACGACGCCTCAGGGTTCTCTTTGACGACGAGGTGTCTCCGTTTCGGCAGCGGACAGTCTCCGCGAATCTCTCGAACCAGGCCAGTGGGACCTACTTCGTACGAGTTCGGGGATCGGACCAGGTCCGAACCGGACAGATCGTACTCGTGAAGTGATTCTTCCGGACGCTACTCGCCGTGCCCGTTCCACACGACCCGCGCGTACCGACGCTTGCCCACCTGCAGAACGAAGGGCGCTTCTTCGGAGACATCAATGTAGAGCCCGGTGTCGGTGATCTCTTCTCCGTCAATGGACACCGCGCCCTGCTCAATGAGGCGACGACCTTCACTGTTCGAGTCCGTCAGGTCGGCCTCCCGCATCAGGTTGAGTAGGCCCACTTCCTGTCCCGGCTCGGCGTCGGGCGCAACCTCCGGAATGTCGTCCGGCGTGCCCCCCTCCACAACTGTTTGTTCGAAGTGCTCCTGGGCGGCGTCCGCGGCCTCCTCACCGTGGTACATTTCCACAATGCGGTGGGCAAGCTCGGCCTTCGCCTCTCGGGGATTCGCCTCGGCAAACTCCTTGACCTTTGAGAGAGCCGACGTGGGAACGTCCGTCACGAGCTCCGTGTAGCGATAGATCAGCTCATCCGGCACCGACATGGCCTTGCCGTACATGTCTTCCGGCGCGTCCGTAATGCCGATGGCGTTGTCGAGGGACTTCGACATCTTCTCCGTACCGTCGGTCCCCTCCAGCAGCGGCATCATCATGCACACCTGCGGGTCCTGGCCGCGCGCCTCTTGAAGCCGACGCCCGAGCAGCAGATTGAAGCGCTGGTCGGTGCCGCCGAGCTCCACGTCGGCCTCGATGTGCACCGAGTCCTGCGCCTGCGCGAGCGGATAGAGAAACTCGTGGATGCTGATGGGCTTTCCCGCTTCGTAGCGCTCGTTAAAGTCCTCCCGCTCCAGCATCTGCGCCACGGTCTGCTGCGCAGCCAGCTCGATTACGTCGCTGAACGCCATCTCGTCGAGCCACTCGGAGTTGTAGAGGATCTCGGTCTTGTCCGGATCCAGAATGCGAGCGGCCTGGTCGTAGTAGGTCTGTCCGTGCTCCCGGGTCTCCTCCAGGGTTAGCTGCGGCCGCGTCTTGGATCGCCCCGACGGATCTCCGATCATGCCGGTGAAGTCCCCGACGATGAGAATCGCCCGGTGGCCCAGGTCCTGAAACTGCCGGAGCTTGCGAAGGACGACCGTGTGCCCGAGGTGCAGGTCCGGTCGACTGGGATCACACCCGAGCTTCGCAATCAGCGGGGTTTCCGTCTCCCGAGAGCGCTCGACTTTTTCCGCGAGCTCGTCCTCGGGAACCAGTTCCTCCACCCCACGGCGGAGAACATCCATCTGCTCGTCAACCGGTGGAAAAGCCATATCTTCCTCGTTCATCGAAATGATGCTCGTCAACAGTTCTCGAAAATCGCCCTAC
>CAZSBW010000367.1:0-3585 GCA_964604815.1 uncultured Salinivenus sp.
TTCTTCGAGGCCGGAAAGGACTTTCTTCCGCACCAGAAAGCCCACCGGCATCGGGGCGGCGTCCGGTGATTAATCTCAAAAGGTCACACAGATTGGCTCGGTCGTGGCCATCTGGATGGCCTCGGTCGCTCAGAATGACCTTTTGCATCAGAGATGATCTTCTGGTAATCAATGCACGGGGGCGACAACGTCTGGGGAAACGTACGGGGGCGCTCCCGTCAGAGTTAGTGCCAACGTCCGTTGGGCATGGTTTCCACGGTGTACCGCTTCGACCAACGGGCCGGGAGCACTCGCCTTTTCCGTTCTTCGACTAACCTCCTCCTCTGATGAGCACACGTCCTGAAGTCCTCGCAAGCATCGAGGCGACTGATTGTTTGGGCCAAACGGCCCTCGTTACCGGCTCCACAAACGGCATCGGCCGAGCCGCGGCCCTAGCCCTGGGCCGCCTCGGAGCGAATGTCATTGTGCACGGGCGAGACGCGGCGGCCGGGCAGGAGGTGGTCGACGCGCTCGCCGAGACGGGCGCGGAGGCGACCTTCGTGGAGGCCGACTTCACCAACCCGGACGCTGTGCGCCGCCTGGCGGCCGCCACCCGCGACTGGACCGACGGCCTGGACCTGCTGATCAACAACGCCGGGGGATTGTTCTCCAGTGGGCGCCTCGTGGGACCCGGCATCGAACAGACGTTTCACGTCAACCACCTGGGCCCCTACCTCCTCACCGCCGAGCTCCTGGATCATCTCAGGGATGGGGCGCGGGTGGTCACGACGGCCTCGGATGCGCACCGGGGGGCATCGCTCGACCTGAATCGACCGCTCGACGGGGACGACTACTCCGGCATGGGGGCGTACGGGCACTCGAAGCTCGCGAACATTTTGTTTGCCTCGGAGCTTGCTCGCCGCCTGGAGGCCGCGGGGCGGGCCGTCACGTCGAACAGTGTCCATCCCGGATTCGTCCCGGGAAGCCAGTTTGGACGGTTTCTCCCGGGGCCGCTCACGTCTCTCTTTCGCCTGATCGGGGCGGTTCCGGGGACCTCGTCGGTTGCCGAGGGCGCCGCCGAACTCCTATACGTGGCCGTGGCCGACGAGACGGAACGTCACTCGGGCGACTACTTCACGGGACAGCAGCCGGTCCCGCCGGCGTCCGCGGCCCAGGACCCGGACGCCGCGGCCCGTCTCTGGCGCCGCAGCGCTGAGATGCTTGGGATCGACGAACCGCTTCCGGTGGATCCGGAGGCGCGTACCGCCGGACCCGTGACGTAGCCGAGTGGGTCGATGCGCCACTCGTCGTAGATGGGAGCTACACGTCGATCGTGCGTCCGGGTCGGAACGCCGGGTTCTCGTCGCCGTGGCCCGATGGGTTCGCCACGACTCGCGTCTGGCCCACCCGGTAGTCGAAGGAGGCGTGGACGTGGCCGTGTATCCACAGGTCCGCGCCGCTTTCGCCAACGAGTTGCGCCCGCCGGGCCACGAACGCCGCGCTGGTGAGGTCGTCGGTGGACCGGGGATCAATTGACCGTCGGGTAGGCGCGTGGTGGGTCATGATGCTCTAAGTGCAGGTCGCTGAGGACGCGTAGGCGCACGGCCAGGAGGGAAGGGGAACCGGGCCCGCGTGAGCGGGATGTCGGGCGTGGGCGAAGCGGTCCGCCGCTCCCCTGAGGGTCGAATTCGACAGATGTTACGGTTTGACGATTCCTTGGCTTCCCAGCAGTGATCGCGAAAGGACTTCGCGGCGTGGGGGTTTGACCAACCGTTTGCCGGCAAGCTATGGCACCGGGCCCCGTTCGTGGAGGAGAAAGGCTGTGGCCCTGAGCGGGGCGCCGCCATCGGTATCGTTCTCGTCCACCCACGCCCGTCATGCCCGCCGTCCTCTCGCTTCTGACGTCTGTTTTCCTGCTCGCGCCCGCACCGGGCCTCGACGCGTCTTCGTTCGTCCCAACCGTGTCCGTCATGACTGCGTCTCCCGACTCCCTCCCCGAGCCCGCCCCCGATCTGTCGCCGACCGAGGTCGTTCGCCTGCAGGTGGAGGCGCTCGGCACCAACGACTCGCCCTTCGAGGACGCCGGCATTGAGGCGGCGTTCAATTTCGCGTCCCCGGCCAACAAGCGCGCGACCGGCCCGCTCACTCGGTTCCGTCGCCTGTTCGACACATCGGCCTACGGCCCGATGATCGATCACGACGGGGCCACCTACAGCGACCCACAGGTTGAGGGCACGGTGGCCCGAATGGGCGTCATTCTCACCACCGCGCAGGGGGAGCGGGTGGGGTACCTGTTTCGCCTCTCAAAGCAAGAAGGAGAGCCGCACGCGGACTGCTGGATGACCGACGCCGTCCGCCGGGTCCCGGTGGAGGATGTGGGCGGGCAAAAGATCTGACGCGCGGACCGGGGCTGGGGCGCAGGCCCGTGCCCCCGCTGAGGGCGGGCCGGACAGGCGCTCCCAGTCGCAGATTGGTCGCCATGATCACTCGCGCCGGTCGGTGACGTCGCGCTGAACGGCCAAGTGGTGGGTCGTCTCGCCCTCGTGCGTAATGGGCAGCACCTTCCATTCGATCGTGAATGCGGAGCCGTCCTTCCGGTAGTTGATGGTCTCTCCGTGGAAGGGATCGCCGTTCTGGAGTTTCCGGTCGAGGCGGTCGAGCACGTCTTGTTCGGTTTTCGGGCCCTGGAGCATGCCGGGCGTCTCGCCGAGCACGTCGGCCGGCTCGTAGCCCGTCATCTCCGTGAAGGCGTCGTTGACGTACACGATCTCGCCGGGCTGGTCCGCCCCGGCAGCCTCGGTGATGGTGATGGCGGTGAAAGACGCGTCGGCGGCGGCCTTAAACAGCGTCGGGGCGATGGCGTCGGGAATCGGCATGAGGGGCGTCGGTCTGGTTGACATCAAGTGGACGAGGTGCAACGGGAGCCCGACGAGGGTGTGCACGTCCTTGGGGCTCGAACCGCAACGTCTTCGGAAAAGCGAGGGATTACCCGACTCCCGGCCTGCCGAACGGCTACTGCGGCCGCGAAGGGACGCAGCGGCCAGAAGCGGTGAAGTCCCAAAACCGGTTCTCGCATGGTGTCCAAAGAGGTCGGTGTTCCCCCTCAAAAGGGCCCTTGAATAGCCCTCCACGAGTGCCAGAGATCAGCGTGTTCTGCTCTATCCGAGATCCTAAGGAAAGAAACGCGACCACCGGTGTACGAAGGGACTGAAGCTATCATTTCGCAGCCACTCCAGAACCATGTCCGAAGAAACATCGGAGCTCGCCGAACGCGGTGAGGAGGTATTCGAGCGGGTCGTTCGTCCCCAGGTTGAGGATGAAGACGATCACAAGTACGTCGCCATCGATGTCGAGTCCGAAGACTTCGAGGTCGATGCCAATCAGCGTGCCGCTGCGAAACGACTGGTGGAACGGCACCCCGAAGCACAGGGACGCATCTGGTTTCGTCGTGTCGGGAGTCGAATTGCTCACTCGTTCGGCGGACACCCCATGAATGACATGAATGAAGATTTGGACCTCGGCGACCGAACCGACGTGAACAAACCAGAAGGCGGCGACGAGACCGGGCATGAGCGCATCGGCCGCGATCCCGACGTTATGGTCGGG
>CAZSBW010000368.1:0-3585 GCA_964604815.1 uncultured Salinivenus sp.
CGCTTGACCGATGACGCTGGATCTCGGCGACGCCTTCGCGGCCCTCATCGAATGGCTCCAGGAGAACTTTGCACCCTTTTTCGACGGTGTGACGGTCGTAGTCGGCAATACAATCGAAGGATTGGAGCACATTCTGCTGTTTCTCCCGAGCTGGGTCATGATCTTGCTCTTTACCGGTCTCGCGTGGTGGATTGCCTCGCGCGGGGTGGCGGTGTTCACGCTTGTCGGCATGACCTTTCTCGAGCACGTCGAGTTCACGCTGTTCGGGATCAAGGTCGCCTTCGGCATGGGGTTCTGGTCGCTGACCATGAAGACCCTGGCGCTCGTTCTCTCGGCGACGCTGTTGTCGCTCCTCATTGGGATCCCGGTGGGCATTTGGGCGGCGAAGAATGACGTCGTGGACACCCTCGTGCGCCCCGTTCTCGATTTCATGCAAACGATGCCGGCGTTCGTTTATCTCATCCCGGCGGTCTTGCTGTTTGGACTGGGGGAGGTGCCGGGGGTCATCGCAACGTTTATTTTTGCGACGCCGCCGGCGGTCCGCCTCACGAACCTCGGCATTCGACAGGTGTCGGAAGAGGCGATCGAAGCAGCCAAGGCGTTTGGGTCGACCCCGACGCAACTGCTGTTTAAGGTTGAGCTTCCCATGGCCCTCCCGACCATTCTGGCGGGCATCAACCAAACGGTGTTGCTGGCGCTGTCGATGGTCGTCATTGCCGGGCTCATCGGGGCGAAGGGGCTCAGCGAACCGGTCGTGAGCGGCGTCATGCAAAATCAGACGGGACTCGGGTTTGAGGGCGGCCTCTCCATCGTCATCCTGGCCATCGTACTGGATCGCATCACGCAGGCTGTTGGGGAGCGGGCGGGAACGACCACGCCCGCAACGGCGTGAACCGACCGGCTCTCACGAGAGCGAAGACCGAGAAGAAGGATCTCCGTTCCGGTTCGCTGTATCGCAGACGACGCTCCCGGGGCACCGCTCCCTCACTCTACCCATTCCGTCAACGTTATGAACGACCGATCCCTCCCTGTTCGCTCTGCTATTGCGAGCCTCGCGGCCGCGCTTCTGCTCACAGGAGCACTGATCGGATGTGAAGACGCCGGCGACGACGCCCTCAACATGGTCACCGTCAACTGGATTGAGGGAATGGCCATGACGTACGTGCAGGAGCAACTTCTCGAAGACAGTTTGGGTGTGCCCGTGGAGGTCAATGAGGTGCAAGGGGGCGGGCTGGCATTCTCATCGGTTGCGTCGGGCAACGCCGATGCCTTCAACGAAGCCTGGCTCCCGACGACCCACGAGTCCGCCTGGAAAAAGAACAAAGACCAGCTCCAGAAGCTGGGGTACACCTACCGCGGCACGACGGTTGGCCTGGCAGTGCCCACGTACATGGAGGTGGATAGCATCACCGATCTCCCCGATTTTCAGGAGGCGATTGACGGGACGATCAATGGCATCGAGGCGGGATCTGCCATTAACGAACAGACGCGCGAGACCCTGGAGCGGTACGGATTGGCAGACCAGTTTAGCGTGGCGGCCGCCAGTGGGCCGGCGACGTGGCAGGAGCTGGAACGGGCCGTTCAAAACGAAGAGCCGATCGTCGTGGTGGCCTGGTACCCGCACTGGAAGTGGACGGCGTTCGACCTCGAATACGTGAACGGGGCAAAGACCAATCACAACGTCGACGTCTGGGGGCGGCCGGAGGACATCTTTACGGTCGTCGACACCAGCTTTACGACGGAGGTGCCGGCGGTGGCGGCCTGCTTTTTGAAAGCGTTTGAGGCCAACGACGATCAGATCTTTAGTCTCATGACTGCCTTCCAAAACCGGGGCGATGCCAGCAAGCCCGAGGCGGCTCGGGAGTGGATTGCCGACCACCCGGCGGCCGCGTCGGAGTGGTTGGAGCAGACGGAGGCGTGTATGGACGAGGAGAGGCCGCCGGAAATGCTGTCGGACGACGCGACCTACTCGTCGCGCCCCGACTCGGCAGATGCATAGCCCGGTTTCGTTCGCGATTCAGACTCTCAGTTCCTCGGGGCGGCTCCACCGACGACTGTGGAACAGCGAGGCGTCCTGATTGCTCTTGCCGACCCGTGTACAGGTTCGTAAACCACGTCCCGGATGAGCGGGCCGTGTGACCCTTCAGCCGGAATCGTTTTTAGAAATCCATTCCCGTATCGGTCGGGACGCGTTCACTTCGGTGCGACCCGTCGGTCGTCGGTTGCCCCTGCGTTGATTGACGCACGGTCGTCGAATCGGAAAGCTGTTGCATCACCGTCTGCTCCCGAAAGATCTCGTCGTCTTCGATTGGGTTGAAGATGCGCCCGAAGCGCGGGGCCCAGGCGTCGTGATCCCAGGAAAAGTACGTGATGATGGCCTTCCCTACGATGTGGTCCATGGGCACGAAGCCCCAGAACCGGCTGTCCTGCGAGTTGTCCCGGTTGTCGCCCATCGCGAAGAAATAGTCCTGCTGAAACGTGTACGTCGTCGTGCGGGCCCCATCGATGGCAAAGGTGGAGTCCGTCATCTGGCGCGCGTCCTGTCCTTCGTGTCGCACGATGACGGGCTTGTAGAGGGGCCAGTTCTCGTTCGTGAGGGTAACCGTCTCTCCCTTCGCCGGAATGTGGACCGGCCCGTAGTTGTCGGGCGTGTAGCTCCGGCCCGCCGGATACATCATGTCGCTGTAGTTCGAGTTTTCGACGACGTAGGGACGTACCGACTCCACCCACGACCATTCCTGTACCTGTCGGACCGCGGCGGGGGTGGCCAGTATGCGGACTTCGGTCGCCCGCTGGGTGGGTTTCACTTCGCTGATTCCAATCTTCTCCATGCGCGTGCGAGGAATTTGGTAGCGGGCGTCCGACTTTGTCACGCTCCAGTACTGTTGCATGTTTTTCCCCAACGGCAGGGGCCGCCCGTCGACGTGTACCAGCTTGTCCCGAACGGCCAGGTCCTCGCCCGGCATGCCGATCACGCGCTTGATGTAGTGGACTTTCCGATCGATCGGATCCGTTTTGGGAGGATGGTTAAAGACGATGGGATCGCCGCGCTGCACGCTGGAGAAGCCTTCGAAGCGCTTGTACGGAAACCGAACACCCGGCATGTAGATGGAGGTAAACGGAATGCCGACGCTCAAGGGCAGGCGCGTGCCGTAGTGCAGTTTGGAGACGAAAAGATAATCGCCCACGAGCAGGTTTTCCTCCATCGACGGCGTCGGGATGCGGAAGAGGTCGAAGAAGAGGGTTCGCACGATGAGCACAATGACGAGGGCGACGAGGAAGGCTTCGCCCCACTGGCGGAGCTCTCCCTTTTCCGGTGATTCATCTTCGTCGGTGTCGCGCTGCGTGTGATCGCGGGTGGCCATGTTGGTGGGAAGCAGGAGGAGGAACGAATGCGACGAGCGGCTAGGAGGCTGGTCAAGAAGGGGGGCAATTTTGGGGGTGCGCTGTTATTGGCCCCTGCCTGAGCCGCTGAAAACGGCGATTTCGACTCTTATTTCCGGGCGCAAATAACACTTTTTGAACACCGTCCTAGTACAGCGTCAATCGTGATTGTTCGAGTAGAAAGTGCGATCTCAAAATTCC
>CAZSBW010000369.1:0-3581 GCA_964604815.1 uncultured Salinivenus sp.
GCCGAGACGATCTTTTACACTCAGCAGTTGAACCAGGCCCAGCGGCGCATCGTCACGAACTACCTGTCGGCCAAGTACGATATTGCCCCGAATACGGACCAGTACAAGGGCGATACGGGGTTTGGGATTGCGGGCGGGGGTGACGGCGATCCCAGTAACGGGGGCGACTACGATCTCGCCATGATTGGCGTGGGCCAGGCCGGGGGAGAAATACACACCCGGGCCCGTCAAGATGGGGTCGACATTCAGGTGAAAGGCGGGCTCGATACCAACGGGGACTTCGTTACGGCCGGCCACCGCGTGCCCGACAACAGCGTGACCTCCAGCCTCAACGGATTCGGAGGCGATGCCGACGATCGGCGTTCGCTCCGCGTGTGGGCTGTCGACTGGGACGACTCGAACAATTCCCTCACGGTCGACCTCACCTTCGATCTAAGTGGGCTCGGCTTTCAGGGGCTTGCCGGAGAAAAGGCCAACTACGAGCTGATCGAAAGCACCCAGGATAGCACGGACTCCCAGAACTACAGCTGGTCAACCACGACGACGGCCAGCAGTGTGTCCGACACCAAGATTACGTTTAGCGACGTCAGTTTGAGCACCGACACCTACTACACGCTGGCCACGACGAACAAGGACGCCAGTCCGCTCTCGAACACCACGGCGCTCGTGATCAATGGGGCATCCGGAGACGAGGGCAATGCGAACGTTACGCCCAGCACCTACGGCGGCGACGCCGGCTGGCGCCTGCTCGGCGTGCCGGTGACGGGCGGCACGGCGGGGGACATCTTCTCCGGCTCCGACGACCCGGTCGCCGAGTTCAACATTTCGTCCACCACCAAGATGTTCTACACCTGGGACGATACCGTTGATCTGCCGAACGGCAACTGGTCGGCGGCCGGCAGCACGACGGACATTCCCAACGGGCGGGGCTTCATTCTCTTCTTCTTCGACGACGAGGGCACATCCGAGGCCGACCCCATCGATCCGGACATCGTGCTCGACGTGCCGGATGGGCTCTCCGAGCCCGGCGACACCGACGTGATCGTGGGAGACGGGTCGCCCAGCTCCGACGAGGCCCTCAATACCGACGCCAGCTACCACCTCCTAGCCAATCCCTACACGGTGCCGTACGACCTGACGAGTGTGGTGGACGGGGTGTCGAACATCCAGAGCACCGTTCAAATCTGGAACGGAGACCGGTCGAGTGGAGGCACATACGAGGCTGTGACGGTGAACAGCACGACGGGCCAGACAGAGTCGGTGCTCAGCGGCGATGTCATTGCTCCCTGGCAGGCCTTCTTCGTCGAGCGGACCTCGACGGGCTCAGGTCCGAGTCAGCTTACGTTCGACAAGGCCGGGCGCACGAGCGGCTCGCGCGACATCGTTGGGTCGAAGGCTCGTCCGCAGAAGAGCGCGGGCGATCCAACACAACTCAAGCTGAAGCTCGTGACGCGCGACGACCGGGACAGCCTGCTCACCCGAGACCGGGCGGCGGCGTTCTACTTTGCGTCCGACGCCACCGCCGACTGGGACACGTACGACGCCAGCAAGTTCTTCCCGCTCACGGCGTCGGGGGATCCCTGGGCGACGATTGCGCCGTTGGGCACGGGGTCCGATGGGACCACGGAGCCGAAGGCCGTGGAGAGTCGGCCCAAGAGCAGCGAATCGTTTGAGGTTCCCCTCGAACTGCGTACGAGCGACGGGCTCGAGGGCACCATGACGATCACCGCCCCCACGTGGCGCAATGTGACCGACGGGTGGACGTTCGAACTGGTGGACACGAAAGGCACCTCCGACACAGGGGACGACGAGGTGCACGAACTGAAGCCGGGCGGCTCTGGGTATTCCTTTTCGTACGGCACGTCGAAATCGACGTCTGCTTCGGCAACGGCCCGCCCGACCGCCGAAGACGGCGAGCGGACGCCTCCGGCCCTTCCGTCCAGCCTTGCCATGCAGCGGCCGCGGAAAATGCAGGTGGCTAAGAAGAACGAGCCCACTTCGAAGGACGCAGCGCCCTCGACGCGTTTCACGCTTCGGGTGGAATCGGGAAGCGTGATTCCGGTCGAATTTGCCGGTTTAGACGCGACCGTTGACGATCGGGACGTCGTCCTGAACTGGTCGACCGCGTCGGAGACGAACAATTCCGGCTTTTACGTCGAGCACAAGGAGGCGGGCTCCGATGCGTCCTTCCGCCGCCTCGGCTTCGTCGAGGGGGAGGGCACCACGAGTACACCTCAGGACTACCGCTACCGCGTCGACGGACTCGACGTTGGAACCCACACCTTCCGCATCCGCCAGGTCGATACGGACGGAGGAGAAAGCTATTCGAAGACGGTGACGGCCGAGGTTCGGCTCGACGGTGCATTTGCGCTCTCCGAGCCGACCCCGAATCCATTTCGCCGCAGCTCCGCACTGGACCTGTCGGTTCGCGAGCAGCAAGAGGTAACCGTCGAGGTATACGATGCGCTCGGGCGTCGCGTGAGGATGCTTTACGACGGCGTCGTGAAAGCAAATGAGAACAAAGAACTCCGATTTAGCGGGGACGACTTGGCCAGTGGACATTATCTCATTCGTGTGCGCGGAGAGGACTTCTCCGCCGTGCGTCGCGCTGTCCTGGTGAAGTGAGAAGCTGAACGAAGGACTCCCTCAACCGGGCCTTGCAGGCCGCTCGGGACATCTCATATTCCCGGCATTCTCAACGAGATTCGACACTCATGATTATTTTTGATCGCCCGGAATTCATGCTGCTCGCCCGAGTTGGGCTTGGGCTGGTTCTCTTGTGTGTTCTGTCTGCGAGTCCAGCCTGGGCCCAAGTCCGGGGAGACGCCGATCGATCGGCTCCGACCCGCTACGAACGACAAGAACGCCCGTCGGCCCCGTCCCGCCGGCCTTCCACGTCTTCGGGCTCGGTCACCTCCCTTCCGGAGTGGGCGGAACCAGCCGAGCCTACACGGGGCGGTCCGAAGGTGCAGGCGAAGTCCGGGCCTCCGTGCCCGGGGGGGAACTGTGGTGGGGGCGACGATCCGAATCGAAACGTTCCCCTCGGCGGGCTCGAATGGCTGTTTGCGGCGGGGGCCGGGTACGGGCTCTGGAAGCTGCGGGACGATGAATAGGGAAGTTGGTCGGTTTCCGCGCCCCGCTTCTCGCCCGGCGCCGGCGCGTCCCGCGCTCGCATCTCCGCGCCGGCCGACTGTGAAAGGAGCGCCTGCATTCAACCAGAAACGGAAGGGCACACCGAGAGCACTTCCTCGCTGCGCTCAGGACGCTGAAAATGGCTCTGCCCGCCGCCTTCAGCGTGCCGCTCCACCGACGATGCGCTGCATCGCTTGCTCCGCGTGCCACGAGGACGACGCGCAGTGCCCGTTTTCACCTACTTCCTTCGACTGAATACAGGCTCTGAGAACAGCAGACGTTTGACGGCGGCCCCGACCGGCGAGGCGTCGTTTGGCGTGATCATTGCAGAGCCTTGACGGGATAGGAGAGCCCACCTTATCATATAAACAATCCGTCCGTGCAGGAGAACGAGAAGGGGCATCTTCGTTTCCCGTTTCTGAAGAGAAGAAAGGCACGACGGAACCGCG
>CAZSBW010000370.1:0-3570 GCA_964604815.1 uncultured Salinivenus sp.
GGAAGGCCTCGGCGGCACGGACGGTAACCTCGCCCATGCCGGTGCGAAAGACGAAGCCCTCGACGCCCACGATGTCGCCGATGTCGAAGAGCTCCGTGAAGACCTCGTCGTAGAACTCCTCGCCGAGGTCCTGTGAGCGGACGTACACCTGGATGGTGCCCGACTCGTCCCGGAGGTCGAAAAAGGCCGAGCCCCCCATCACACGCAAGCCCACGATGCGCCCCGCAATGGACACCTCGTAGGAGCCTTCCTCCCCGTCTTCCGGCTGATGTTTGTCGTCGTCGAAGGTGTCGAGGATGTCCTCGGCGTGAGCGTCGGCGTCCCACGCGTAGGGATACGGGTCGATGCCCCGGTCTTCGAGGTCAGTGCGCTCCTCGCGCCGGCGCTGTTCCTGTTCGCTCAGATCGGCGGACGACGATGACATTCGGTGGGTGGGGCGTTTGTGCGAAAAAAGCAGGTGAGGAGAGCAGCCGGGCGACCGGGGGAAACGAGCGGGTCCAAAGAAAAAGACGCCTCCCGACCGCTGTCGGGATGCGTCTCAAGGCGACGGGGGGACGTGCCGGAAAGACCATTACGAAATCCAGTCGTCGGCTTCGAGTAGCAATTCGTCGTGATGCCCTCGTAGAAGCTGCGCGATGCATTGGCTCAGTTCCCGGGCGGGACTGTCGGCGGGCTGGGCCGTCGTGAGAGACGTCATGCGACCGGTGCCTTCTTCGAGGACCTCCAGGGCGTCGGTCAACGCAAACCACCAGGGCTGGTTTTCAGGCGGCGCTGGACGGTCGCCCTTGGCACAGAGGTGCATGACGGTGCCTCCCTGAGCGTCGAGATTTTTCCGGAGGAGGGCGGCGGCGCGCTCGATTGTCTCCACCATCGATTCCAGCTTTTCCTGCTGGCCGAGCGAGAGGGCCGCCTCGGCGGCTTCCCGTTCGTAGCTGAGGGCCCGATCAAGAATCTGAACGGCGGCCACGGCGACGGACTGAAAGGCCGATCCCTTCTGGTCGGTGCCTTCCGCGAGTGATCGAAGGGTTTCGATGTCCGGCTGGGCCGCTTCCGGGTCGGAGGCGTCCTCGTCCTCAGAGTCGAGAAGGGGCGAGGTCCTCTCGATGCGTTGCCGATAGGACGATTCCTGATGGGAGCTCCGGGACGAAGTGTCGGCCTCGACGTTTCGGGCGTCGTCGCTCATGGCGGCAGGCTACTGTGAAACATCTTGCGATCAGATAGCGCTACTCAATTGTGCTACCGATGCCCCCGTCGCACCCCAGCCATCGGTGTACACCCAATCGACGCTCCGAGTAGCCCTATTTCCGTTGTCGCCGTCTCCGATCCAACCGGGCGCTGGGTGGGGGCAGCGGCGCCAGCGGGGCTCGTTCACCGGCACCTTCACAACGGCCCGTGGTATCGAATACGACCCGGCGTAGGTTCCTTCTGCTCACGCTATAATATGAAGAAAACAGCATTCTTCCAGAGAATCAATGCGAATTGTCAAATGGATCCTCGTCTTCGGAGGCCGACTGTAGGACGGTTCGGAAAAGGTGAAGCAGCGCTTCGGCTGAGTCTCCGTCGAGCTGCCCTCCGCGAACGGCAGTGCGCGTCATTTCGGTCGAGAGGGCCGCATAGAGGGGGACGAGGTGCGGGCTTTCTTCCCGAAGAGCGTCGAGGTGAGCCGCTACGGTGGCCTCGTCGCCGCGCGCGACCGGGCCCGTAAGCACACTTTCGGGCGACCCCGACTCCAGATTTTCCCAGGTCTGCTTCACGAGTGGGCTCACCAGTTCTGCGGCCGATTCTCCCTGTGTGTCGAGGTCGGCGGTCGAGAGGAGTTCTTCCACAACGGCCGTGAGGGCCACGAGTCCGTTGGAGGCCAGCGCGGCGGCGCAGTGGTAGAGGGCCTTCTCGCGTCTCGTGAGAACGACCGGCTGCGCGCCGAGGGCGCGAGCCAGCGCCGTGCCGGCTGCGACCGCCTCGGAGGTGCCCTCGACCCCGACCGTGATCTCCTCGAAGGCATCGGGCGGTGTGCCCGGCGCGAAGGTCTGGAGCGGATGAAAGCTGAGCGTGGCCGCCCCCTCGCGGGCAAGGGGCGCCAGGGCCTCCGCCGTGCGGGCGCCCGCGGTGTGCCCCACGACGGTCCGCGCCCACGGATGCGATACGGCCGCCAGCGCCTCGGCCACCGTTGGGATCGCGTCGTCGGGCACGCAAATCATCACGAGCCGAACGGCCTCGGGGAGGGCGCGCCACTCGGTCGACGCCACCGACGCCCCGACCTGCTCGGCGAGGGCGTGGGCGGAGGAAGCCGTCCGGCTAAGAATGGCACGGACCGGGTGGCCGCAGGTGGCGAGCCGGCGGGCCAGCGCGGTGCCTACGGCGCCCGCCCCGACGACAGCTACCGGAGACGCGTTCTCGAACGTCGCATCGTCTTCCATAATCGGATGAAGCGACAATCGAACGAACACGACCGCGCGGCGCGTACGGCCGCCACGGGATTGCATGATAGGAGCCGCACGGCAGAACGTCTATTGGTCCTCTTCTCTTTGCTCTCCCCCCTGCATGGCACGCGTTCGTGGGGGACAGAGAGAGCCCCGATGGACGGTCTCCCCGTCGAACAGCAGGGCAATCGTATATTGAATCGTTTCTTCTGAGGATGGAGGCTCTTTTGCCTCTGATCGACGAAACCGCCCGGAACGCACGAGCGAAAGGGGGCATGGGAGCGTGGGAGTAAGCGATTCCAGGCTGTCGAAGTCGGAAGAGACCAACCGAAATTAAGATGTAATCGCCCTGCGTCGAATAGAGCCGGGTGTGCAAAAGCCGCCGCCGTTTTATACCTTTCCCAAATTGCACACAGGCGGAACGCCCTTTGCCGCCATCGTGCTTTTCTACTGTTACTGATCCGTGCATGGGGACGCCCCCCCGCTCCCGCCGATCTGGGGACCGTGTGACCCGTCCGCCGGAATCGGTGTTTAGAAATCCCTCCACGTATCAGTAATCCCGGACCCCTCTCGCAGGAAGCCACACAGTTCCATATGGAAATTCCCTCGTTACAGGGATTCGAGCGCGAGCGCGGCCTCATGACCATGGAGAAGCCGCTGACGGAGGAGGACGAGGGTCAGTCCCTCCGGATCGGCGTGCCCCGGGAGGTGGCCAACGACGAGCGCCGGGTGGCCCTCGCCCCGAGCGGAGCCGGTGCCCTCGTTGCCAACGGCCACGAGGTGTACGTGCAGCAAGGCGCCGGTCGTCAGGCGCACTTTCAGAACGACGAGTACACCGAGTCGGGGGCGGAGCTCGTGGACGGCCCGGATGATCTTTACGGGCACTGCGACCTCGTCGTCAAGGTGGGGCCGCCCGATGAGGAGGAAATGACGTTGCTGCAGGAGGGGCAAATTCTCCTCTCGGCCCTCAACCTGGGCGGCACGACGCCCGAGTTCCTGCGGCACCTGATGCGCATGAAGATTACCGGGATCGGCTTCGAGTTCATCCGCGATCCCGACGGCACGTTTCCCCTCGTGCGCATGATGCACGAGATTACCGGGTCGATGGCCATTCAGGTGGCCGGCCGATACCTGGAGAGCAACGAGGGCG
>CAZSBW010000371.1:0-3566 GCA_964604815.1 uncultured Salinivenus sp.
AATCGCACGTACGTCGTCGAAAACGGACCTACACATGCAGATCAAGTTTCTGTAGGGAAATGCAGGGGCGCAGGGGCTGCAGGTCTTTGCCGACTGGGTCAAAGACTATTACGCGGACCGGCCCGTGTTGGAGGTGTGATTCTGAGCGTGGGAGTGAAGAGCGTGGGCGCGTCGGTGTGGAGAGCAGGAGTGGGACGAGGGGAGGTAGGGCGCTCCATGCGAGCGTGTGTCTGTGTGTACCTTTGCCGTCTACAGTGTACAAGTCCGTCGTGGAGCAAAGTGTTATCTGGTCGGTAGCAGACAGTAAATACACAACCCACGCACTTTTGGCTGTGCATGGATTGACAACGAACGGACCCGTTTCCAGACTGTCCGGTGAACGATGACACAGATTCCTGTTCAGGAGGCACAAAGCTGTCTTGAGCGTCTCCTCGACCGTGCGGAAAAAGGAGAGACGATCGTGATTACCCGACCCGGTCGCCCTCCGATTCGTCTTCGTCCAACGGAGGAAGCGGAAAGGGAGGGGCTGCCGTCGCTCCACGAGTGGCGAGAGGAACTGCAGATGGAGGGAACCTCGCTCAGTGGGACCGTGCAACGCCAGCGAGACGACGAACGACATTGACCCAGTACGTTGACACCAGTATTCTGGCAGCCTACTACTGCCCCGAGCCGCTGAGCGAGCAGGCAGAACAGCATCTCCGTGGGCTTCGACCGCCGGTCATCAGTTGGCTCACCGACGTTGAGTTGCACTCTGCGTTGGCGAAAAAAACGCGGCGAGAGGAATTAGCATCGGGCGACGCCCAACGCATACAGGATCTTTTCCGCAGGCATTCGGGACGGCCTGTACGAGATCGTGCCGATCGAGCAAGAGGTATACGTTCAGGCCCGGCAATGGATGGCGAGGAGGGAGACCCCGCTTCGGACCTTAGATGCGTTACACCTCGCTGTGGCCCATTGTCACGACCTACAGGTGTTGACCGCCGATCAAGGAATGGCGGAGGCCGGAGGCGAGCTTGGTGTAGAGGTTACATTGTTGCGTGCGGAGGGAGCATCCGGCGCGTAACATACGGAGGTTCTCTTTACCTACCCCGTTGGTGCCACGCAGTCGATGCTGGACGTGTGACTGAGCGTGGGGGCGTGGGAGTGGAGAGTGTGAGGGCGGCGGTGAGAGGACGGGTCCCGGCGGTGTGCCGTCGTGTGTGTATCAGAGTGCGGGCCATTTGTGCGTTGAGCGTTTTGCGTTTCGTGTTTGGAGCAAGATCACGGAGCAACGTCTGCGTCCGCCAGTCTATCTTTCCACATCTTCTATTGTTCGAAATCCCAGGTTATTTGCCATGTCGTCCACCGTTTCATTCGAGGTTCCCCGAGAGGTACTCCGCGCCTCCCGGATGACGGAGGACGAACTCCGTCGTGAGCTTGCGCTTCATCTTTTCGAACAAGACAAATTGTCGTTTGGAAAGGCCCGCGAACTGGCTGAAATGTCAGTGTGGGATTTCCAACAGCTGTTGGGCAGTCGAGGCATTCCTGTTCACTATGACGTGGAGGCCTATGTGAAGGATCGAGAGACGCTGAAGCGTTTGGGGCGGATATGACGGGGATCAGTGACGCCTCGCCCTGACCGATATCTCCCGTTGGGAGATGAGGGAGGAAGTATCCCGACGGCTGTCGGGATGCGCCGGTCGTGAATCTTGCTCGGATTGAGGCCCTCCAGGTCCTTCCTGCCCTCTACGATACAGTGACCGTGCCGGAAGCTGTGTGGACGGAGGTTGTCGTAGAGGGGAAAGGAAAGCCTGGTGCTCGTACCGTTCAGAATGCACCGTGGATCGAACGACGGCAGGTGACTAATCCCAATCTCGTTCGGGCCCTCCATCAAGATTTGGATGCGGGAGAGGCCGAAGCCATAGCTTTGACGGTCGAAAGGGAGGAGGCGATTCTATTGATGGATGAGAGGCAGGGAAGAGAGACTGCTGAGCATTTTGATCTTCCGTGTGTCGGCCTCATTGGTATGTTCATCGAGGCGAAAGAAAACGGCCACATGGAAGCAGTGCGCCCCTTTTTAGATGCTCTGAGGAACGAGGCAGGGTATCTGGATCAGCGAGGGGCTTTATCAGCGCGTGCTGCGTGATGAAGAGGAGACTTCGTGATTGCGGAGAAGAGACTGCGAGCATTCCGGATGCCCACAGAAGCACTTCATTGTGAATTGATGGTCATCTCCGTGACCCGAACAAACTGTCGTTCGGAATCCCTGGGATATTACACCGCTTCCGTTCGAGGAGGAGAAGGAACCGCGCCCGCTTTGGATTCCTCATTGTCGCGGCGGTCGCTGGGACCCATCGTCTCGCAGAGCGTCGCAGAGACGCCGGTGGAGGTCCTTGAACGAGAGGTGGGCGTACGTCTCCCCCGTCAGCACGAGCAGCGGATCGGCGTACTCTTGGGGACTGCGCTCGGTGCCTTTGCTCGTATTTTCCGTTACGAACACGACCGCACGCATGAATTCGTGCTCCCCCTGTTCGTCTGTTTCGAGCGGAGGCGGGAGAAACGCGGCGTAGGGGTCACCGTCTTCGTAGCCCAAGCCTGGCGTTGGGGACCCGATGTGCGGGGGGACTCCCTGTGCCTGCACGCGGATCCAGTCGCAGCCGGGGTATCCGTAACCGCGGCGGGGAAACTGTAGCGTCCAGAGGGTTGCGTAGATGCTCATTTCGGTGCGTAGAGCGGTACGGCACGGGGCAGCACTACATTCGGGAGCAATAAGAACGGAGGTGCACTCAAAATGTTGACCTGATGAGAAGCTGCAGGTCTTCGCCGAGGGGGGCACGGACGACTGTTCGGATCGGCCGGTGTTGGAGGTGTGATTGAGCATAGGAGCGTGGGCGTGGAGGGTGAAAATCCGGGAGAAGGGGCAATCGGATACGAACGTTTTCTCTCTGAGGGGGACGGCCCCATGGGACGGCCCACGATGAAGGGCGAGCGAAAGGCAGACGACCTGTGAGGATCCTCTTTCTCGGTGGCTCGTCTTTTCCTTAGTCATTTCATTCAGAATCTGCTGTTATCGAGTCATGCCCACGACTGCTGCGCCAGCAAAGAGGCATCAAGAGCAGTGGCAGGATGTCGTCACCGATTCTGCGCTCCGGGACCTGTCCTACAAGGTGGAAACGAATGAACACGGTCAAATCGTCCTGAGTCCACCGAAAGCCCAGCACGCTCGACTCCAAGGACGCGTTCTCGATGTACTCCGAACGGCCGGGGAAGAGGGATGTGGTCTCCCGGAATTCTCCGTCGCAACCGAGGCCGGCGTTCGGGTTCCCGATGTCGTCTGGATGCCGCCCGGTCGGTACGACGAGATCCTCGAAACGGGCGATCCGCCGACCATTGCCCCGGACCTCTGCATTGAGGTGATGTCGGAATCGAACGACTGGGATGAGGTGGAGGAGAAGCAGACCCTCTATCTGGAAGCGGGGGCCGAGGAGGTATGGATCGTGACCGGAGAAGGCACCGTCCGCTTCTTTGCCGACAAGGAACTGGAAACGTCCGAAATGATCCCGGATTTTCCGGCTCACCTGTAGGGG
>CAZSBW010000372.1:0-3559 GCA_964604815.1 uncultured Salinivenus sp.
ATGGGTTCCGCCCGCTCGCGCTTGGGCGCATGGCCCCCCCCGATACCCACGAGGGCTCGGCCTACTGCGTGGCCAGCGAGACGTGTGCCTTCGACATGATCGACGCCGAGTACGTTCGGGACATTGAGCCCGGTGAAATCCTGGTCATCGACCGCGAGGGGTGTGTGAACGGGGGCGACTTCCAGAGCCACGAGATTCCAACAAAGTACGGCGTCAGCCAGTGCGTCTTTGAATACGTCTATTTCTCCCGGCCCGACTCGCAGATCTTCGGGGAGATGGTAGACAAGGTACGGCGCCAGCTGGGCGTGCAACTGGCCCACGAGGCCCCCATCCCGGAGGAAACGGAGAACGATGAAAAGACGCCCATTGTCGTTCCGGTCCCCGACTCGGCCAACACCTCCACCCTCGGCTTTGCCGAAGAGTGCCAGGACATGGGACGACGGTGCCGGTTCGACCTCGGGCTCATCCGCAATCACTACGTGGGACGCACCTTTATCGCCCCCGGCCAGGACCGGCGCGAAATGAAGGTCCGCTGCAAGTTCAACACCGTGCAGGGCCTCCTCGAGGACCGGACGATCGTAGTGCTTGACGACTCCATCGTACGCGGCACCACCGCACGCTACCTCGTCGACATGTTGCGCGACTCCGGGGCCAAGAGCGTGCACTTCCGGGTCTCCTCCCCCCCTGTCATTAGCCCGTGCTTCTACGGCATGGACTTCCCCGACGCCGATGAACTTCTGGCCAACCGGTTCGACAGCATCGACGAGATGCGCGATTACCTCGGCGTCGACTCGCTGGCGTACCTGTCGGTCGAGGGCCTCATGAAGGCCGTCGAGAGAGCCAATGAGGGCAGTCTCGGGTACTGCGATGCCTGCTTCACCGGCAACTACCCGGTGCCCGTGGACGAGGACATGAGCAAAGAGGCCTTCGAGTGGGAGGCCCCGGCGCCCCGAACGGAGTGAGGAAGTGCTTTCAGAGTGCGCCCCGCACGGAGTAAGGAAGTGCTCAGAGTGCGCCTCGAACGACGTACTCTCGGGGGCCGCTCGACGCCACCAGGGGCGTTTGGAGATCGTTCCCAAGGAGGTATCCCAACAGCCGCCGCGGATGCGTCTCAAACGAACGGCGGCACTCCCATCCTCCAATTTTCTGATTTTCTATGCCCGACGCCGAAACCGAAACGCGCGAATCGACCCTCACCATTCTGAAGCGGCTCTGGGGCGTGCTGGCGCCGTACAAGGGGCGCGTCTTCGCGTTGGCCCTGCTCATTAGTTTTTCCTCGGCGCTGGCGGCGGCAGGGCCGCAGTTCGTCCGGTACGCCTTCGACACGGTCATTCCGCAGGGCGAGGCTGAGTTCTTTCTCTGGTTTGGATTGGCGTTTGCCGGGTTCTATCTGTTCAAGGCCATCGTGGAGTACGGAGGCATGTACTGGAGCTTCGCCCTCACTCAGCAGGTGGTGAGCGACGTGCGCATGGAGGCCTACGAGCACCTCTTGCGACTGCCTGTCTCCCGCTTCAGCAACGAGCAGTCCGGGTCGTTGAGCTCCCGGGTCGTGAACGACCCCAACGCGCTGGAAGGGATGATTCAGGCAGCGGCCTCGCGCCTCTCGGGACAGCTCGTGGCCATCCTGGTGGTGGCGTCCATCCTGGTGTGGATGAACTGGCAACTGGCGCTGGTGAACCTGGTGGTGCTCCCGCTCCTGGCGCTCATCACGTGGTACTACCAGGAGCCGCTTCGCTACGCGTCCCGCGAGATTCGAGAGACGGTGGCCAATCTGAATGCCTCCGCCACCGAGGCCATCTCCAACATTCGCGTGGTGAAGGCCTTTGTCGGCGAGCCCCAGGAGCGGGACCGGTTCGGCGGGAGCAATCAGAGGTACGTCGACCTCAACCTGGATCGCCGGAAGGAGGTGGGCGCCATGGAGGGGCTCATCAACGTCACGGCCAACTATGGCATCGGGGCGCTCCTGCTGGTGGGCGGCTGGTTCGTGGTCACTGGTACCCTTACGCTCGGTGAACTTACGGCCTTTATCATGTACCAGCGCCAGCTGCAGGGGCCGGTCAAGTCGGTGATGTTCTTCAACGACAAGCTGCAGGCGGGTATGGCGGCGCTGGACCGACTGTCCAGCCTCATGGACGCGGCGCCGGAGGACGGGGGTGAGGCTGAGGACGTGCCCGTGGGTCCCATCGAGCTGGAGCACGTCACCTTCACGTATCCCGACGCCGAAGAGCCGGCGCTCGACGACTTGTCGCTTCGCGTGGAGCCCGGGGAGACAGCCGCCCTCGTGGGCTCGTCCGGGGCTGGCAAGAGCACGGTGACGAACCTCATCGGTCGCTTCTGGGACCCGCAAGAGGGGCGCGTGACGATCGATGGGATCGACCTGCGCGCTTTCGACCTGGAGGCGCTTCGGCACCGCCTCGCCCTCGTGCCGCAGGACCCGACGCTCTTTTCCGGCACCGTGGCGGAAAACATCCGCTATGCCGACCCGGATGCCCCCGACGACGCGGTCCGGCGGGCCGGCGAGATGGCCAACGCCCACGCCTTCATCCAGCGCCTGCCCAACGGCTACCGGACGCAAATCGGGGAGCGGGGCGTGCGCCTGTCCGGCGGGCAGAAGCAGCGGGTGGCCATTGCCCGCGCCATCCTCAAAGACGCGCAGGTCCTCCTGCTCGATGAGGCGACCTCCGACCTCGACAGCGAGTCGGAAGCGGTGATCCAGGACGCACTCGACGGCCTCTTCGCGCGGGGCGACCGGCTCACCTCCATCGTCATCGCCCACCGCCTCAGCACCATCGAGGATGCCGACACGATCTTCGTGCTCGAGGACGGGCAGTTGGTGGAGGCGGGCTCGCACGAGGACCTGCTGGCACAGGACGGTCGTTACGCCGAACTCCGGACCCTGCAGCACCGAACCGACGACGACCTCCTTTCGGACCCTTCCATTCGCGAGAGCCCCATTCGGCAGTAGCAACAATGCCGACGGGATGGAGACCCTGGTGCACACTCAATCGGTCTTTCTGGGCTTGAACGTTCTTCGCATCCAGCAGAAAGAGCGTTTATTAGAGAAATGGACCTGACCCGGTAAGGTGGGCATTCCTTCACTTTACTCACTGACCGAAATCGACATGCCTAGGAGGCTGTTCAAAAAGTCGCTTTGTGCTGCACATTCAGTGCTGATTTTCGTATATTTGGGAGGCGGGAGCGGTTCGCCTCTGCGCGTTCTCTGAACGAAGATCCTGCTCGGCCCATGATGAGCCAGCGCGAGTATCAGCGGGACCTGATGGACGTCTCTCCACAGGTGGCCCGCAAGATGGAGGCGGACTCGATATACCGAATCCTCCACGAGGTTGGCCCGAGCCTGCTGCGCGACGAGGACTTCGCGGAGATGTACGCTGAGGATGGCCGTCCGTCCCACCAGGCAAACTAAGTAGACACGCAAAAGAACCTTAACGATAGGTCATTCCGAGCGAGGCGATCTTGTGACCTTTTGAGATTAATCACCGGACACGGCCCCGACGAAGAGTGCCTTGGAGGACCGACAGAAAGCCCCTCCGGCCTCGAA
>CAZSBW010000373.1:0-3558 GCA_964604815.1 uncultured Salinivenus sp.
GCGAGTGCTCTTGGAGTGAATCTTTTTGACCGTTGGCGGAGGCCATTTTTCGTTCTTCCTCTCTCCGAATGAGGCGTTCTTTCCAGGGTTAGAGAGATTCATCGCGGGCGCCCTCCTCATGTTTGAAGACGTACCGGGTTGAAATTCGCCCTTTGGGGTCCACAGGCTCGACGGACCGTCGATCCCCGATTCGAACCGGCTCACGTGATCGTCGGATTTGCACGACTGTGCTGGTTTTTCTCCGATACGACCCCGATCTTAACCGAGTGCGGGAAACTGTTCGTTTTCTTCCGCACCGATTCTCCAACCTCACCGTGGATGCAATCGAAGCCCCTCCTGCCTCCCCCGCCGAACAAACCGACTCCGTCTACGGCATTCCGGCGGAGGCGCACCTGCTGGAGCAGGTGATCGTACACACCCCGGGCCCGGAGATGGAACTCGTCGCCCCCGACAATCGGGACGAGTTACTCTTCGACGACATTCTCTTCGTGGGGCACGCCCGCAAGGAGCACCTCCTCATGTGCTCGGTGTTCGAGAAAATCGTGGGCCGCTCCGATACAGTGCTGCAAATTCGAGAGCTGTTGCTGGAAGCCTTCGAACAGGAGGAGGCGCGTCACGCATTCGTGGAGAAGCTCTGCCGCAGCCTGCCCGAACAAAACCTGGAGGCCGTCGCAGAGGATCTTAAGCGCTTTGCCCCGGAGGATCTCCAGCAATTTGCATTGACCGGGGAATCGGACTTGCCCATCCAGGTACAGCCGGTGCCCAACCTTATGTTTACCCGCGACCTGGCGGCCGTCGTTCACGACCACATTATCCTGAGCCACGCGGCGACGGTCGCGCGTACACGGGAGAGCATCATCATCAACGTGATCCTCAATTACCATCCCCGGTTTGCGCCATACAGCGATAAGGTGATTGAGTTGCCGCCGGGCGTCACGTTTGAGGGCGGCGATCTGCTCGTGGCCAGTCCCGACACCGTGCTCATTGGACATTCGGAACGCACCTCGTTCGGGGCCATCATGGCGATCGCCCACGAGTTGTTCGAACGCACGCCGGTGGAGCACGTCCTTGCAGTCGACCTACCGAAGCGGCGTGCCACCATGCACCTCGATACGGTGTTTACCTTCGCGTCCCCGAACGAGGTCATCGTCTTCCCTCCCCTGCTCGAAACCCACGGTTTTGGATACGCGGTGCACCTCACGCCCACCGACGGCACGGGCCGCTTCGTCACCGACATGCGACTTAACCTGCGGGACGCCCTCGACGACCTGCTCGACCGCGACCTGACCTACATTTCTTGTGGCGGCGCCGAACGGCTCCATCAGGAACGCGAGCAATGGACCGACGGGGCCAACGTCTTCGCCGCGGCGCCGGGTGCTATCCTTGGGTACGAGCGCAATCGGCGCACCTTTAATCTCCTTCAGGAGCACGGCTACCGGGTCGTCCCGGCCGAGAGTTTCCTCTCGTACTTCGAAGCCGGCGCCTTCGACCCCGGATCGGAAAAGGTGGCCATCCAACTAGCCGGCACAGAGTTGTCGCGGGGGCGAGGCGGGCCGCGCTGTATGACTCTTCCCGTGGCGCGGCATTCTCATCCGACAGGTGATTGACGGGGCCGGTCTGAGCACAAGGACCCACACCGGCCCCGGCAATGAACTCCCTCATACTGATCCGTGCATGGGTAGGTAAACATTATTCTCCGTGTGAGATTCTCCGTGTGAGGAAAGAGATCTCAGATCTCCAAACCCGTGTGGGTTGCTATCAGCGGAGATCGTCTTTAGAAGCCCATTCACGTACCAGTAGAGCCTGTTTCGCGACTGGCAAAGGTTGGACTCATGACCGTAATGCACATTCAATCGGTCTCTTCGGGATCGAACGTTCCTCGCCTCCGGCGGAACGAACAGTTGTCAGAGAAGATGTCTCCATGATACCAGAAGTGCCGCATCCCGGAAACCAGGCATTGTCAGCACGAAATCAGCAATCGGATCCGCCCTCCCCCATCGTCTATAGAACCGGATGGAACTGGAAACCAATCAGAATTGGCACAGCACCAAAGCTCTTTCGAGTGACAGAGAGTTCCGGCGATTTGCTTTGGGAAATGTGGTCCTTATGTTTACGGAAGACCGTACAAGTTTTCCGCAAGGCGACATGCGTTGTTCGGACAGAAGAAGACTGGAAAAGAAAACCACTTTGCTACGCGCACCCGTTTCTCGTTGGGCCGTCGAGGGTGGACGAGAAAACGCCGGACCGTTCTACGACACCGCAGTACATTTCGGTCCAGTTGCCCACCGATGCGAAGATACCGGAAGCAGTTTCGCGAGTAGCAACGCACTGTCCTTCTTAGCTGGAGGCTAAACCGCCATCTCCGAGACACGCGAGGGGCCTTTTCCCTCGACAACGCACGGAGTGCTTTCTTCCGCGTCGCTTCCGGACTCCGGCATTGACGTTCCGTTCTCAGCAACTCGCAGAATTCCGATCACGGTCTCCTACCATGCAGATCACCTGTTGGGGTGTGCGGGGCTCGATTCCAGCACCGGACCCAAAGAACAATCGCTACGGAGGCAACACGTCGTGCGTGACCGTCGAGGCCGAAGATCGCATCCTCGTCATTGACGCCGGAACGGGCGTTCGTCCACTCGGTCGGGCGCTCTTGGAAACAGAGAAGACCATCTACATCATCCTGACGCACGTCCACAGCGACCACGTTGAGGGCTTCCCCTTCTTCAAGCCCCTTTTCGAAGAAGAGCGAACCATTCATGTCATTGACCACCACTACGAGGATACGAGGTGGTCGCTCCTGGAGCGGTTCGACGGCTTTCATTTTCCGTTGGAGCCCCGTCACATTCCCGCTACCATTCACCGGGTCCAGTCGGATGGCGTCGACTATCTGAACGACCAGGGCTTTGATCTATCGCGGCGCCCCGTCAATCATCCGGGCGGGGCCTACGGGTACCGCATCTCGCTCAACGGTCGCACGGTCGTGCACATTCCCGACAATGAAATCGACCCTCCGGGTCAGGCCGTCGCTCCCTTCGACGACCTCGTCTCGTTCTGCTCCGGGGCCGACGTGCTCGTTCACGACGCCCAGTACCTTCGCGAGGACGTGCCCGAAAAGTCGGGGTGGGGGCACAGCATCCTTCGCGACGTGTGTCGGCTCGCTCGGGAGGCCGAGGTGAATCACCTCGTGTTCTTTCACCACGATCCGGAGCGATCAGATGAGGCCCTGGACGCGATGCAGGAAAAGGCCCGAGAGCGACTCGCCACGGATGAGATCGACTGCACGGCTGCCTACGAAGGACTCACCCTTTAGCATCTTCCGCTCAACCGCCGTTCTCGCTCAGCCTCCCGGACTGAATTGAAGCGAGGCCAGAGAAAGGAGCACTGGGACGAATGCGGGCTGGGCAAACGTTCTCCTCTCATCCGCCAGCGAGGATGCAGGCAGTACGAGCAAAGAAACGAGTCTCCCAGCGAGGGACTCATACCGCTTACCGAAGATCATTGTGCACCTATCGGGCACCCTCCTGCGATGAGGACGCCCACGTCTGCTTCCGGTCCATCCCG
>CAZSBW010000374.1:0-3533 GCA_964604815.1 uncultured Salinivenus sp.
AGTCGAGCGAGACGCTGTCCGGAGCAACGGTGCGGGTCAGGCCGGTGGGGGCGTCCGGCGCGGCGGTGAGACGCACGGCCCCGTCTGTGCCGTTGAACGTGGCCTCGCTGAAGTTGACGGTGACCTGCCGCGCCGTGGGGTCGTCGGTAAAGGCAACGCTCGTGGAATCGTCGAAGGTGCCGGCGGCTACGTAGACGACCTCGAAGATCGTCGTGCCGTCGCTGACGGTGACCCCGTTGCCGTCGGGGTCGTCCCACGAAACGGTAAGCGTGCCGTCGTCGACGCTGCCGGTGCCGAAGTTGCTCTCCGTGAGCCCCTTGAGGCCGTAGGCCCCCGTCGAGTCGAAGCCCGCCACCGACGCGGTCCAGTCGAGCGTAAACTGGGCGGAGGTCACGTCGCTGAAGTCGGACACGGTGACGCCCACCTGCACGGTGTCGCCGGGGGCGGCCTCGATCGTCTCGGCGGTAAACGACACGCTCTGGGCGTGGACGGGGGCCGCGCCAACCAGTACTCCGGCCAAAATGAGAAGAAGTGCGAATGCGCGTGGTCGAGACATCATCTGTCAACCGCGAATCAGCAATTCGTAGTGGATCAAAAGAATTCCTGCTCGTTCGTCTGTTCTTTCTGAGGTTCTGCCTCTTTCTTTCATCTGGTGTCCATTTTTGGCTAGATCCAAAAATGGACAAAAAAGATCACGGCTGTGAAGAAATCGACTGAGACCTTCCGGACTCCACTGAAATTCGCCAAAACTCCCGCTCCGCCCTACTGTTGGAGCGGTCGAACAAGGCGAATTTCGACCGTTACGTCCTCCAGCTCTCCGAGACGCCGATTTCTTCAAGGCCGCAAAATGTTTTCCGTCATTCCACCAATCATTCTTTATCTGAGAGATATCCGGGAATTAATCCGGTAAAGTCACAGAGATTGCCTCGCTCGGACAGCGAAGAATTTCCGGGCGCGTTCCCACCGAGAGGTCCGAACGGCATTTTCTTCACAGCCGAAAACGACTCCTTGCCGATCCGTTGCGCCAATCTCAACACATAAAGTTATAGTCGAGGATAAAATAATATCAGTAGGATACTTTCATCTCGTTTCAGGATGATTCTCATCGTCCTTCAAAGCACTCCGGCCGTCCCCCCAAACATCCATACGTCCACACCTCCACACTTCCATACATTTCCGGCATACTCGAAAGAACTGTGGCGTGCGAGCCGTTCATCGATCGGAGTGAGCGTGATCATGCGAGAGCTGTCATTAGCGGACGATGACCATGCGGCGGGTCTTGGTGAAGTCGCCGGCGCGGAGGCGGTAGAAGTAGACCCCACTGGCCAGGTCCTGGGCCTGTACCCGAACCGTGTGCGCGCCCGCTTCCTTCGTGTCGTTGACGACCGTGGCCACGCGACGCCCGAGCACGTCGTAGAGGCGCAGGGTCACGCGTTCGTTCTCCGGCACCCCGTACTCGATCGTGGTACGCTGGGCCACCGGGTTCGGGTAGTTGGCGTCGAGATAGAACTCGTCGGGAACCTTCTCGACCGTCACGCGCCCGTCCCGTCCGTCGACCGGCCGGGCCCGCAGGGTCTCCCCGTGGTGGGCGTGGCGCGGGGTGACGGACGAGGTGACGGAGAGGGTCGTTTTGCCTTCTTTCTTCACCCGATACCGCAGCGCAAAGAGGGTGTCGTCCGGGGCCAGCGAGGCGCCCTGTCCCTCCGGCTCGGTCCACACAACCGTGGCGCGGCCCGGCGCGTCGTCCAGGCGACCAAAGTTGGTTGCGGAGAGGCCCGGCAGGCCGTACGCCGCCGGCCCCAGAAGTTCGAGCACATCCTCTTTCCACTCCATCGTAAACTGCACGCCCCCCACCTCGCGGAACGCCCCGGCGCGAACGGGCACCTCCAGGGTATCGTCCGGCTCGGCCTCGTGCGCCTCGAAGCGGACGACGACCGGACGGCCCGGATCCGCGCTCTTCCGGAGCCCCGCGGGCACACGCTTGCTGCTTTCGGCCCACGAGGCGTCCACGTCGCCCCGCTTCACCCCGACGAAGGAGGCCTCCGGGGAATCGGCCCCGAGGTCGACGAACCGCCGCCGGGCCGAGAGCTCGAATGGAGACGTGACCTGACTCGTGTCCTCCCCCACAAAGCGCCACAGGCCGCCGGGGAGGGTCGCGGCGTCGCCCGAAATGACCCGCCGCATGTGCGCAACGTCGACCGTGGTCACGTCCTTCGACCCGTCGGTGTCGGCGGCGAGCCGCGCGTAGAGTCCCAGGGAATCCTCGGCGAGCACGTCCCGGCGGATGCGCGTGATGTCTGTGGTCGTGAGGCCCCGAGCCGGCGACACGGAGCTATCCGGCACCTGCGGGGACAGGGTGTAATTCTGGCGCGCGAAGACGGACACGTTGAAGGTGCCGTCCGACCCGACGGGCGTCGTCTGGTTGACGCCGGGCCCCTGCGTGCGGACCGCCGCTCCCTCCACGGGGCTCCCCGTCTCGTAGTACGCCACCGCTCCGTCCACGGACACGGAGGCCGACGGCTGGACCGTCACCTGTTGCTCGACCGAATACCCGCCTTCCTGCCCGAGGGCGTCGGTGGCCGTGACGCGGTAGTAGTAGGTCGAGTCGATGACCGCGCTGGTGTCGACGTAGGTCGTGTCGGACGCGGGCACGGTGGCGAGGGCGTCCAGCGATGAGGGGCCGGCGGACGAGTCGATGGGCGCGTCCGAGCGGTAGACGCTGTACGCCTCCACGTCGGATGCGTCCAGCGACGGCCACGCGAGCGTGACGCGGCCCGAGGTGTCGGGCACGGTCAGGCTGTCGGGCGGGCTCGGCGCTCCGGCGTCGGCGACGACCGTCCCGACCGGGATGAATCGGTCGGCATTGGGGAAGCGCGTCTCGTAGGCGGTCTTGGCGTCGGCGCTGCTCGACTGCGCGGCGTAGGTGGCGTAGGCGGGATAGGCCCCCTCCGTCCCGGGCGCCACCAGATCGAGGCTCACCGTGCCGCTCGCGCCAGGCGCCGCGCCCGGGCTGCCGAGCGAGACGGCCCCGGTGGCCGAGGTGTCCACGCCGCCGACGGCGTAGATCGTCGCGCTCGCGTCGTTGGCGCGGCTCCACGTCTCGTACTTCGCGCTCAGGGAAACGGTGTCGCCCGGCACTGCCGTCACGGTGTCGGCCCGCCCGCCCAGCGTCACGCTGTCGAGGGCCAGGTGGTAGCCGGTGGTGGCGTCGAGCGTGACGCTGGTCGTGTCGTTCGGGGCGAGCGAGACGCGGGTCGTGGTCGAGTCGTGGCTCAGGTACGTGGTGTCGCGGACGGTTTCGCCGCCCACCGCGTAGGTGCCCGCCGGGCCCCTGAATCCGAAGGCCCCGCTTCCGTCCGTGCGGGTCTTGATCGTCGTGTCGGGACCGGGCGCCGCCACGTGGAAGTCCGCTATGGCCGTCTCGCTGGAGTCGACCGCCGTGCCCGCAATCTGTCCCTGACCGACGGCGGTGACGGCAGTTTCGGGCGAGAAGCCGCTCTCGGTGCCGGCGGTGTCGCGCGCGGCCACCCGGT
>CAZSBW010000375.1:0-3507 GCA_964604815.1 uncultured Salinivenus sp.
TCGTTGGCCGTGAGGCGGTCGTAGAGGCCGGTGCTGCCGGTGAGAAAGCCGATGCGCTCGCAGATGGCCTGGGCCTGCTCCGTCACGTCCAGTCCGTCAACGTGGACGGTGCCCTCCGTGGGGGCGAGCATGGTGGCGATGATGCGGAGCGTGGTGGTCTTGCCTGCCCCGTTGGGACCGAGGAGACCGTACACACGTCCAGGCTCGCAGGTAAACGAAATGCCGTCGACCGCATCGATCGTATCGCCCGTGAACTGCGGCCCCATCTCTTTCTTCTGCTGACTGGAGAGGGTGTATGTCTTCGAGAGGTTCTTGACCTCGATCATGTCGATCTGTGGGCGAGTGTGGAAGAAGTTGTCGGACCCGTGGAGTCGCGTGTCAAGACTGCGGCCCATAGTATACGACGACAGCGGGGACGATCGAAAGCGTCCCTCGACGAGTGGGGACATCGTTCGCTGAGCGGGCAATGGTCCCTGTAAACTGTTCCGCTTGCCCCTTCTGGGTCCGCTCCGACCGTCCAAACGGCGCCGATCTGCTTGCGGGGGGAAAAAGATTGGTCACAGCAAAAACCCCTCTCCATTCACCGGTCGAATTGACCGTTCAGTGAGCAGGAATTCCGCTCGTCAAAAGTGCTTGCGAGAATCCGCTCGTGCTTGTAAGCTAACGGCACGATGGCGCCCGACCGCTGTCGACCGGCGGCCGTTCTGACGGTTCCAGACGCCGCCTTCGATCTCCCCCGAATCAGCAGTTGTTCGTGATGCGATTGCTTCGTGCTTGGCACACCGTTTCACTGGTCGTCCTTCTTCTCGGCCTCACAATGAGCACGTCCCCTGCCCATGCCCAGGAGATGGCGTCCCACTACGAAACGACGGACCTTCTCGGCGCCCCGCCGGCCAGCTTCCGCGAGGGCTTGCTGGGGTATGCCAACCCGGCGCTCCCCGCCCTCACGGGCACCCACCTCGTGGGAGCGTGGTCCACGGAGGGCCGCGACGCGATCTCAGTGCAGGACTGGGGCCTCTTCACGAATGTTGGGGGACTCGGGTCGTCGCTCGTCCGCCGGAATCGAGGATCGCTGTCCGTTACGGGCTACCACGTCAGCCTGGCCGGCGGCTCCGGCGATTTTGCCGCAGGTGTGGGCTACCAGGGCTACGCGGGCGACGCCACGGCGCTGGGGCGCTACAATCGTCTCACGCTGGGGACGATCGCCCGGCCCAGTCCGTACCTCTCAATCGGCCTGACCGGCAACGTCTCCCTGGAGACCGACGACCGCGAGGTGGTGGGCGAGATTGGCGTTCGGCCCCTCGGCACCTCGCGCCTTACCCTGTTCGCCGACGCGGCGTGGGGGGAGGGGGAGGCCCTCGTGGACGTGCCCTGGAGCGCCGGGGCGGCCGTCGAGGTGATTCCGGGGCTCGACCTGCGAGGACGCGTGTTCGACAGTGAGGCCGTCTCGCTTGGCCTCCGGCTGGGACTTGGCCGCCTGGATCTGGACAGCGGGAGCCGGGTCGATCCGGGCGGGAATTACGCCCGGCAGGTCAACCGCGTTCGGCTGGGCAGTTACGAGCCAAGTGCGATTGCCCAGAGCATGCGAGCGGGGGAAGAGCACGTGGAGCTCTCGCTCCAAGAGCCGCTTTCGTATCGGGAATCGCCGGTTTCCAACCCATTTGCTCAGAAGCCGGACCGGTTCTACGAAGTGCTCCGTACCGTCCGGCGGGCCGGCGAAAGCGACCGGGTCACCGCCGTGGCCCTCAACCTCTCGGGCCTGCAGACCCGCCCGGAGCAGGCCTGGGAGCTGCGCACGGCGCTTCGGAACGCCCAGCGCGCAGGAACGAAGATTGTAGCTGCTCTGGAGAGCGGCGACATGACGACCTACCACGTCGCCAGCGTGGCCGACGTCGTGGCGCTGGACCCGCAGGGCACCCTGTCGCTGCCGGGCTATGCCCTCAGCAGGACCTTCGTCAAGGGAACGCTCGACAAGCTCGGCATCGGTGTGCAGGCCTGGCGCTTCTTCGAGTACAAGTCGGCCTTCGAGCGCTTCTCGCGCGCGAGCTTCTCGCGGGCCGACAGCCTGCAGCGCCAGCAGTACGTCAACGACCAGTACGAGCTCTTCCAGAATGACGTGACGGGCGCCCGTCCGATGAGGCCAGACTCTCTCGACCGCCTCATCGACGAAAAAATAAGCATCACGGCGCAGGAGGCGAAGCGGGCGGGCCTCGTGGATACCCTGGCCCGCTGGCACGATCGAAGCGATCTCCTCGAAGCGGCCACGGGAGTCGAGACGTCGTCGCTCAGCGCTAACAACCTCGACGAAGTCGCAACGGCGACCCGCAAGTGGGGCGCTCCTTCCGAGATTGCGGTCGTCTACGGCATCGGTCCTACGTCGGTAAGCAGCGGAATGGGAAGTCGCGAGCTCAGCAAGAAGATTCGCGCCCTGGCCGACGACGAGGACGTGACGGCGGTCGTCTTTCGGGTCGACTCGCCGGGGGGCTCGCCGGTGGCGGCCGCACAGGTAGGCGAGGCCATCAAGACGTGTGCGCAGAACAAGCCCGTCATTGTGAGTCAGGGTCAGTTGGCCGGGTCGGGCGGATACTGGGTATCGACGCACGCCGACACGATTTTGGCCGGTCCCAACACGATCACCGGCTCCATCGGCGTCATTGGGGGATGGTTCTACGACAAGGGCTTCGGGGAAAAAACGGGATTGTCGAGCGACGTTGTTCAGCGCGGCGAGCGGGCCGGCCTCTTCCAAGGAGGAATCCAGCTCCCACTCGTGGGCACCTCTGTGCCCACCCGCAAGCTGACGGAAAACGAATTGGCGCGCGTCGAGGACGTCATTCGGCAGGGCTACGACGAGTTCGTCGCCACCGTGGCCGACGGTCGCGATACGACGGAAGCCCACATTCGGGACGTCGCCAAGGGGCGCATCTACTCCGGCTGGGACGGCCAAGAGGCGGGCCTGGTCGATGAGATCGGCGGTCTGCCTCGCGCCATCGACCTGGCCCGAACGGCCGCAGGGCTTTCGCCGGAGGAGGCGAAGGTGCAGGAGATCAACCCCGTAGCAGACTTCAGCCTTAGTTCGCTATTGCCGGGCCCATTGGACACCGCCGTGAACGCCTTGCGGTCGGATTCGAACACGAAGCCGGCGATCCAGACGGATCCGACAATGACGTACCTCCGACTCATGCTCGAGCACCAACCCGGTCCACTCGTTCTTCTTCCCCCGAGTGCGTATCTCCCCCTCGAATGACGCAAAGCGCCGCGTCTGCGACCAAGCTGCTCGTGAAGTGCCTCCTCGTTCTCTTCGGAGGGCCCCTCACTGCCGCCTCGCCCGGTGCACTTGCGAGAAATTCCTTCTGCAATGGAGTCATCTTGAGCGGAGCAAAGCGGAACCGAAAGATCTCCTTGAGCACGGGCGTAAACGTCGGCATCGAAGAGCGTCTTCGGGCGCTTGGGTGCTCCCTCAGAACGGCAAGCCTCCCGCGACCCAAAAATTCCTTGCGAGTATACTGA
>CAZSBW010000376.1:0-3503 GCA_964604815.1 uncultured Salinivenus sp.
AGTGGCTTAAACAGGAGGACCATACGCGAATATTCTCCTGAGAACGGACGGCTCATCCGCCTCCAATCGCCAATACTGTCCGGAAAGCACAGGTGAGAAGGCGAGGGGGAGAAGGGGCGCACGGTTGCGGATGCTGGTGGCGCTGCAGTAGATGAACCCACGGCTGCGATGCCATGTACGAGACTTCACGGACGCGGGATGTCTCCCCCGTACTTTTTGACGCCCTCCGAGCCCATGTTTGAAGAACTGCACCTAACAAACTTTAAGAACTTCCGCGACGCGACCCTGGAGCTGGGGCCATTCACGGTGCTCGTCGGGGCCAATGCGTCCGGCAAGAGCAATCTCCGCGATGCGTTTCGCTTTTTGCACGGGGTGGGACGGGGGTACGATCTCGCTGAGATTCTAGAAGAGAAATTTGGTGAAGGGGATGAAAAAGTTTGGAGGGGCATTCGTGGAGGAACGAGCAACGTTGCCTTCAAGGAGAAGGAGAGGTTTGGGATCAGAGTCGGATATGACTCTAGAGCGATCTATCAGATTGAAGTCGCTCTCCATGAGGATAAAAAGGAAAGCGGGGGCATTCAGGCGCGCCTCGATGAAGAAAAACTCCTCGTTTCAGATGAAACTGTTTTTGAAATAGGCTCTGAAGGCAGTGCTCGAATCCTTAGGAGTCCTTCCGGTGACTACGCGGTTCGGCGGCTGGATCGGAAACGACCCGTCCTTGAACATATGGCAAATGCACACTACGATCCGGGTGCCAATCTGAATTATGCATTTACACACTGCATGACTTTGGGGACGGGGCTCGGCAGCATGCGCTTCTTCAACCTTGACCCTCGGGCATTGCGCGAACCGTCAAAGGTTGGACAATCGACACTTGGAGACCGTGGCCAAAATCTCGCGTCAGTTCTGAAGGGTCTCTGTGAAGACGACGAGGGACGAAAAACCAATCTTGTCCGATGGGTGGAAACGCTCACCCCGATGGACGCCAAGGACTTTGAATTCGACGTCGCCAAACACTCCAACGAGGTCACACTCGTCCTCGTGGAGAAAGATGGAACGCAGACGCCGATGCAGAGCGCCTCGGACGGGACACTCCGCTTCCTGGGCCTGCTGGCACTTCTCTTCCAGGACGATCCGCCCCAGCTGCTCTTCATCGAAGAGATCGAGACGGGCCTCCATCCCACCCGACTCGACCTGCTGGCCAACCTGATCGAGCAGCGCACCGAGCAGACGGACACGCAGGTCATCGCGACGACGCACTCGCCGCAGTTTCTCCAGGTGCTCGACGACGAGACGCTGGCGGACGCACAGCTCGTCTACCGCACCGGCAATGGGCCGGAGGCCAAAATTTGTCCCCTGCTAGAGGTGCCGACGGCGCGAAAGGTCCTGGCGAAACCCCGGCAGAACGTTCGCGACCTCCTCAGCTCTGGGTGGTTCGAGCGGGTCATGGCCTTCAGCGGGGGGGAGGCGGTCGGGCCATGAATGTGCTCGTGATTCCGGAAAATCCAAAGTACGACCGCCACGTGCTTCGCCCCATCATGGAGCGGATGATCACGTCGTGGCTGGGGCTCAATGCACGGATTGACGTAGACGATCAGATCCCTCTGGGAGGAATCTCCCAGGCAACGAGGCCCGAACGTCTTCAAGATGTGATCGATCGGTATGAGATGGTTGACCTCTTCATCCTATGCCTCGATCAAGATGATCGGACCGACGAGTCGGCGGAGGATCAGATCGTCGAACTGGAAGAAGCAATGCGCAACCATCTTGATCGAATGGGGCGCTACGAGGACGTGTTTTTCGCCGTCGTCGCCAGGCGCGAGATTGAAGCGTGGGTCCTGGTCGGCTGCGAAGAGTCGGGCGACTGGACGTACACTGAGGTTCGCCGGGAGCCGCAGGTCAAGGAACGCTACTTTGAGCCCTATGCCGAACAGCGAGGCGTGGACGAGGGAAATTTCGGGGGACGGGGGCCGTTGGGCGAAGAGGCTGCGCGCAACTACAAAACCATTCGGCAGGAATGCAGCGAGCTTCAGGTCTTGGAGGAGAAAATCGTAGACTGGATCGACACCTGAGAAGTTCTTGCATCCGCCCGCCCGGCCATCGCATCTCGGATTGGGACTGTTTGCATCCTCATTCAGAGGGCACACCGACCAACGCCCACACGCTCGCATATTTCAGCAAACCCGACGGAATTTCAGCATATGAGTCTCCATTGCCCGATATGATTTCTACTGATCCGTGTATGGGTAGGTAAACAACATTTTCCGTTTGGGGAGGACCGTGTTTTGCTATTAGCGGAGATTGTCTTTAGAAAGCCATTCACGTATCAGTAACATCCAATTGCCCTCATGGACCTCCCCGTCGGGTACCGCGATTTCCATTCAGATGACTTCATCAATTACCAGCTGAACCGGTGGTGCTCGCTCGGCTACACCCGAGAGGAGGACCTCGAACACGTTGGGCAGGTCACGAGCTCGACCGACGACTACGTCGAGGCCTTCGTCGACCTGGCCGAGACGGCCCGCCGGGAGAGCCGGCTGAAGAATGCGTCGTTCTACTACCGGGCGGCTGAATTCCTCGCCTCTCCGGAGAGGAACCGAAAGGGGGCGCTCTACGACTCGTTTCGCGCCCTCTTCGACCGCGCGTTCGAGGACGCGCCCTTCGAGCGGAACGCGGTTCCCTACCAGGACGGTCAGCTCCCGGTTCTCCGCTACCCCGCTCGCGGCGACAAAAAGGGGACGCTGGTGGCCCACGGGGGCTTCGATTCGGTCATCGAGGCGTTCCACGTCATGTGGACTCACTTCGCCGGAGACGGCTACGAGGTCGTCGCCTTCGAGGGGCCCGGGCAGGGGGCTGCCCTGCGACGACACGGGTTGCTCTTCGACCACGACTGGGAGAAGCCGACGAGCGCCGTGCTCGACCACTTCGACCTCTCCGACATTTCCCTGTTCGGCGCCTCGATGGGCGGGTACTGGGGACTGCGAGCCGCCGCCTTCGAGAAGCGCATCCAGCGGGTCATCGCCTTCCCGCCCGTCTACGACTGGACGGAGGTGCTCGGCGAGCTCGCGCAGGGGATCACCGAGGCGCTGATGAAGGCCGACTGGCTCATGAACGCGGTGACCCGACTGCAAATGACGGTGAGCCGGAGAGAGCGGTTCATGGTCGAACACGTGCGGTTCATCACCGACCGGGAGACGCCCCTCGAGGCCTCGAAATGGGTGCTGGAGATGAATAAGGAGCACCTCCACTCCGAGAAGGTCGACCAGGACGTTCTGCTCCTCGGCGGAGAGAACGATGCCTTTCAACCTCCGATCCTGCTCCGCAAACAGGCGGAGGCGCTGACCGAGGCCCGGTCCGTCACGACCCGCGTCTTCACCGAGGCGGAGCACGCCGACCAGCACTGCCAGATGGGAAACCTGAGACTGGCCCTGACGGTGATGACGGACTGGCTCGATCGATACGAGGACGGGACGTCCCGGTAACCGAGTTCGTACGACCAGTCG
>CAZSBW010000377.1:0-3495 GCA_964604815.1 uncultured Salinivenus sp.
GGGCCTCCGACCGCCACTGCGAGCCCTCCCCACCGGGCGCCGCCCCGCCGAACGACCGGCCGCTCAGGTCCGGCGCCGCGGACGACGTCGCTGATGCCCCTCCGATCAGGCCGCTCTTCCCTGCACCGCCGGCGTCCGCGATGCCGCCGCCTCCCGGCCCGCCGCCCGATGGCACCGATGGGGCACTGAGCTCCGCGTGGCCGAGGTCCGGATTGATGTCGTAGCTGCCCTGCGGCGCGGGCGCAAACGGGGCCGAGGGCACAGACGGACCGCCCGATCCGGCCCACGCTGGCACCCTCCCGCCTGCAATCGGCGCAGAGCCACTTCGGCTGCGAGCACCCCCCGAGGTATACCCGGGCGACGCGGGGGCGTACCCACTTGCTCCGACGGCGCTTCCGCTGCCCCCTCCCGCTCCAGCCGAAAGAGACGAGACCACATACGCACCTCCTGCACAAATCAGAAGGACGCCGCTGAGGATGCCAATTGCGAGAAGCAGACTACGATCCGGACCGTACGGCGAAGAAAAAAGACTCATGGATCGAGTATCAAGCAGTGGTTGAGTATTTAGTACGACTGTCAGCACTCATGAATGAGACCAGATTTGGCACGCAAGGACGCGTTTGTCCGAAGAGACTATTCCTCGTCGTCGGCCTCTCCGGAGTCCTCCTTCCGCAGCCGATTGAGGGCGTAGGCCGCGCCCGCCGCCGCGAGCCACTCGGTGCCGCCGAGCGGAACCTGCGGCGGCTCCTCCGGCGTGCCCGGCGGAGACGAGGTGGTGCTCGGTCCTGTGCCCGACGCCGTCGTGGCCTCCTCGCTCTCTCCCTCCGCGGTCTTCGAGCCTGAGCGGGACGCCTCGCGGCTCCGCTGCCGATCGATCCGCCCGAGCGCACCGCTTAGCGCGCGGCTCCGGCTCGCCAGCGCCTGGGCCTCCGACCGCCACGCCTTCTTCTCGCTCCCGGCGGTCGCGCTTCCCGACGATCCGCCGCCGAGGTCCGGCGCCGAGGGCGTGCTGCCCGCTTGCGGCGCGCCGCCGGTCGGGCCACCGGCGTCCGCAGTGGCCGTGCCCCCGCCCGGCGCAGTTCCTGCCGGCGCTGACGGAGCGCCGAGATCGGCGGCCCCGAAATCCGGATCAATCTCGTCGCTGCCCTGCGGAGCGCGGGCCCTCGGGGACAGGGCTCCGTCGCCCGACCCGGCCCAGGACGGCACGCCCCCGCCCACCGGCGCGGGAGCACGCAACAACTGCCCGCCGCCGCTCCGTCCCGTCGGGACCCTCCGCTGCTGCGCCCCCGGGACCGACCGCGCTGACTGCGCGTCGCTCAGCTCTGCTCGGGGCGACTGTAAGTGAGAAGGGTCGAGCCCGCTCAGAAGATACGCGCCGACCGCAACGAGACCAAGGCCGCCGAGCAGCACGAAGACCGCGTGGAGCAGGCTGTGATCGGGGCCGTAGGGCGAGGGAGCATCCATAGCATCAGAAGGCTTGGAGGGAATCTGGAGCCGTGCAGGTTGCCAAGGGCGGGTCTACCGGACAATCGTGAGGCGCTCGGTCTGTACGGTGTCCCCGACCCGCATCCGGACGAAGTAGGTACCGGGGGCCCACCGGTTGGTCTGCACCGCATGCTGCTCGCGGCCTTCGGAGACCTGGCCGTTCACGACCGTCTCCACGCGGCGGCCGAGTACGTCGTAGATCGCGATCTGCACGTCGGTGCTCGTCGGCACCTCGTAGCGCACGGTGGCCTGCTGGGCCGAGGGATTGGGGAAGGGCGCGTGCAGCCGCGCCTCGGACGGCGCGCCGAGCTCAACGGTCACCTCGTCGCTGAGGGTCGTGGTGCCATCGAGGTCCTTCTGCCGGAGGCGGTAGCGCACCTGCTCGGCCTCGAAGGGCACGTCGGTGTCCGTGAAGCGGTAGGTCTGCGCCTGCTCGGTGGTGCCGGCCCCCTCGCGGAAGCCGATCTGCGACCAGGAGCCGCCTTGCGCCCGGCGCTCGACGGCGAAGCCGGCGTTGTTGGTCTCCGAGGCGGTCTGCCACGAGAGCTGCACGTCGGTGCCCGCGGCCCGGGCGTCGAAGGACGCAAGCTCCACCGGCAGGGCCGCCGTCGGCCCCACGTAGAGGCGGTACGAGGGAAGATCACCGTCATTGCTTGCTGTCGCGACGGTCGGTCCGTCCTTCAAGAGCTCCGCCGGGGACGTCGTCTCGGCGGTCGATTTCGACTGGGTGCTCTCCACCTCAAACGAGACTGACTCGCCCGCGCCCAGGTCCCAGCGCGCCCCGGAGTCGGTGTTTTCGAGGATCACCTTCCAGCCCGAGGGGAGGTTCTGGAGCGTGTCCGTCTCCAGCGTGTAGGTGCCGCCCTCGGTGATGTCGAGCGCGAGGTCGATCGTGTCCGCCTCGGCGGGCGCCGGGCGGTACTGGGAGTCGAACAGCGCCGGGCGGCCCGCCATCTCGGAAGCGAGGACGTGGAACTCGCCGGAGAGCGGCGTGAGTTGGTAGCCGTCGAAGCGATCCTTGCCCACCTCGGCCCCGTCCCGGTAGGTGATGCGCGTTTCCTCCGTCCCCGACCCGTCGTTGCTGAGCTGAAGGGAGACGAGCGGCTCGTTCTCGGTCGACTTAAATTCCGCGTCGCCGTCGGTCGGCGGGACGGCCTTCGCGCCGGAATTGACCGAGAGGCTTACGTTATCGTTCTCGCTGGAGGCGTTGGCCTTGACGAAGACGGCCTGGAACGGCGCAATAAACGCGTCCCCGCCGTTGTTATTGGTGCCGTCCGTCAGTTGGTACCGGTCGTTGTCCGAGTCGTAGATGTACGCGGGAGCGTCCAGGTTCGTCTTGGACACGGCCCCGTCCCTCCAGTCGAAGTGGGAGAGGAAGGGATTGGCCACGAGGTTCCAGCCGTCGAAGTCGTCGGTGCAGCCGTCGCTGCCAGCGCTGCTGCCATCGTTATCGTTGCAGGTGACCGGGAGGGTCACGTCGTTCCCCGTGTTTTCGTCCACAACCGAACCGGTGGCCGTAAGCTCGCGGGGGAAGCCGTCCGGCGAGCCGTCGAAGTTTCGGTCCTCAAAGAGGAAGACAGCAAAGCCCTCCTGGGGATCGATGTTCGAGCCGCCGGTCGGATTCGTCAGGTCGCCGACCGCAGCCCAGCCCTGCGTGAGATCGGAGCCCACATCGGCGGTCTCGTCGTAGAAGAAGACGCTGGCGGCCGCGCTGGAGCCCTGGTAGTTGGCGCCGGTCATGCCGTCGCCCTGCGTCCAGGTGTTTGAGAGGAGGGGCGGGCCCTCGAAGGTAGACCCCGCACCGCCACCGCCTGCGTTGTCGAGGGCGGCGTCCACCGGCGACGCGACAAATCGCCAGTGCGAGTCGTTGGCCCCTCCGTCTTTCCGGTTAAGCGTGCGCTTGGCGGTCACGTCGCCGTTGATGCTCCCCGAGCCGCTCCCGGCGATGCGGGCCGAGGAGGACTCGCCGGTGGAGGAGAGGGTGAGGCTCCCGCTGGTCACGTCGAACGT
>CAZSBW010000378.1:0-3490 GCA_964604815.1 uncultured Salinivenus sp.
CCGACCAAGCGTCACCTCCTCGTCATTCTGGACGGCTGGGGCATTGCCGAAGATCCGTCCGTCAGCGCCGTCGACCAGGCCGACACGCCCTTCGTTGATTCCTTGCTGGAGGAGCATCCCAGTGCTGTTCTCGACGCCTCGGGCCGCTCGGTGGGCCTGCCGGAGGGGCAGATGGGCAACTCGGAGGTTGGACACACGAACCTCGGGGCCGGAAGCGTCGTCTGGCAGGCCATTCTGCGCATCTCGAAAGCCATCGAGGACGAGTCGTTTTTCGAAAACGACGCTATGGTCGAGGCCGCTCGGCACGCCAAGGAAAACGACGGCAAGCTCCACTTCATGGGATGCTTCTCGGACGGCGGCGTGCACAGTCACCTGGAGCACGTGTACGGCCTGTTGGACCTGGCCCGGCAGGAGGACTTGGCTGCCGAGCAGGTGTGTGTGCATGCCTTCACCGACGGACGAGACACGGATCCCCACGGCGGCGTGGAATACGTCCAACAGTTTCAGGAGGCGGCCGAAGAGATCGGGGTGGGCCGTCTCGTCTCCATTGTGGGACGCTACTATGCCATGGATCGAGACGAGCGCTGGGAGCGGACCGAGCGCGCCTATCGGCTCCTGACGGCGGGCGAGGGGGAAGAGTTCGATGATCCGGTCGCGGCGCTGGAGGCCAGCTACGAGGCGGACGTAACCGACGAGTTCGTTGAGCCCCGCCTCATCCACGTCGAAGATGAGGACGCGGTGGGAACGCGAGGAACGCGGGTGGAAGACGGAGACGCCGTCATCTTCTTCAACTTCCGGGCCGACCGGGCCCGACAGCTCACCCGGGCCTTCACCGAGCCGGAATTCGATCACTTCGACCGGGAGCCGATTGAGAACTTACACTACGTCACGATGACGCCGTACGACGACGCGTTCGACCTTCCCATTGCGTTCGATCGATTCAACCTGGAGGACACGTTTGGGGAGGTCATTAGTCGACGGAACGGCACGCAGCTTCGCGTGGCCGAGACCGAGAAGTACGCGCACGTCACCTACTTCTTCAGCGGGGGGCGGGAGGAGCCGTTCGAGGGAGAGGATCGGATCCTCGTACCGTCGCCGGACGTGGCGACCTACGACCTACAGCCGGAGATGAGCGCGCACGAGATCGCCGATCGGGCTACGGAGGCACTTGCGGAGACCGACTATAACCTGATCGTGCTCAACTTTGCCAACCCCGACATGGTGGGCCACACGGGCGACTTCGAGGCGGCCGTGGCGGCATGTGAGGCGGTTGACGACGCGGCTCGGCGGGTGGTGACGGCCGCACGAGAAAGGGGATACTCGGTCAACGTGATCGCCGATCACGGCAACGCTGACAAGATGGAAAACCCGGACGGATCGCCCCACACGGCGCACACGACGGCCCTGGTGCCGCACGTCGTCCTCAAAGACGGGTTCGACGGGCCCGTCGAGGACGGCACGCTCGGCGACGTGGCGCCGACCATTCTCGCCCTGCTCGGGGAGGAGGTGCCCGACACGATGGACGGTTCCGTGCTGGTACCGACCGAGCAAGCGGCCGGTACACGCTGATCGCTCGGGGCGTCACTCGATTCGGAACCGAACGGGAAGGCGGGCCTGCACCGAGCCGTTCGTGCCCGCCAGGCGTTCGATGAGGCGCTTCTGTCGCCACATTGTCCGTTCCAGCTGCGTCGAGGCTGCGGTGTGCCACAGCTTCGCGGCCTGCGCCGAAAACTGCTCATTAAGGCGTTGGAGGACGGTTTTTGGACGAGGGAGGATTCGGGTGCGATACGGGCCCGGTCCCATGTCGGCGGCCGAGCCGGCCATCGCGATGGCATCTTGCAACGTGCCCGTCGTATCGACGAGCCCCACCTCTGCTGCGTCACGCCCCGACCAGACGCGTCCCTGCGCCACGTCGTGAACCGCGGAGGTGTCCATGTCGCGTCCCTGGGCCACCCGTTGGAGAAACGTCGTGTAGGTCTGGTCGATCGACCGGCCCAACAACCGTCGCTCCCGCGTGCCGAGGGGCTGTGAGGGAGTAAACATGTCGGCGTAGGGGCTCGTGCTCACCGCGTCGAACGTGACGCCGAGCTTGTTTTCGAAAAGGCCCTGTGCATTGAAAAGAAGACCAAAGACGCCAATCGATCCGGTTGTCGTCGTTGCGTCGGCGACGATGGCGTCAGCGGGGGCGGCAATGTAGTAGCCGCCGGAGGCGGCCACGCCGCCCATCGACACGATGAGCGGCTTCTCCTCGGCCGTTCGCTTCGCGGCGCGCCACATCGCCTCGGAGGCCGCCGCGCTCCCGCCGGGAGAGTTGACGCGGAGGACAACGGCCTGCGTCGTGGGCGACGTGCGCGCGTCATTGAGCGCCTCGATGAGGGGCGTCGAGCCCAGTGCTCGTTGATTTTGACTGGGGCCGAGGGGCGAGTCGTCCGGATCGCCCGTGACAATGTTGCCCTCCGCGTAGACGACGGCCACGTTGCCCGTACCGGTGTACGACACCCCCGCCTCCGTCGGCGAAACTTTCTTGTAGTCCTCTACCGAGACGGTCGAAAGGTCGGTGCCGCCGGGCATGTCGAGGGAGGAGCGAAGAAGAGAGCGAACCTCGTCCTCGTACCGAAGGCCATCAATGAGCCCTTCGTCGACGGCCGCCGACGTCGTAAGCAACGCGTCCTCTTCTGCGAGCGTATTCAGGGCACTCGGTGACAGCGAGCGCGCCTCGGCCACGGTGTTCGTAAATTCCTCGTTGACCGTCGAGAGGAGGGCGTCGATCTGTCGTCGGTTTGGCTCCGAGAGGTTCGAGCGGAGGAAGGGCTCCACTGCACTCTTGTACTTGCCGGCCCGGACCACCTCGGGCTCCACGTCGAGCTTGTCGAAGGCATTTTTGAAGAAGGAAAAGATAGTCGCAAAGCCGTTGTATTCGAAAGCGGCTTGCGGGCCCGCGAACACGCTGTCGGCAGCACTCGCCACGTAGTATCCTTTCTCGCCCATCCCAAACTCCTCGCTGGAAGCCAGGACGAGCTTGCCGCTCTCGCGGGTCCGAACGACGGCCTTACGCACTTCTTCGAGGGTGCCCCAGGATGCCGACGTGCCCTTCATCCGAAGCCAAACGGCTTCAATGCGGTCGTCCTGGCGGGCGGTTCGGAGGACGCCTTGCAAGTCGTGAAGGTCGTACCCGGGCCCGTCGCCAAAGGCCTGCTGGAACGGGTCGTCGGCCGTCTGCTCCGGAATTGTGCCCTCAATAGGCACCGTGAGCACCGATCCGGGTTGCACGGTCGGCGTCGTGTCGGCCGAGAGGCTGATCGCAAAGAAAAAGAAGAACGCGAAGAAAACGATGAGGCCAAAGGCAATCAGGCTGCCGAGCACGCTGGCCGTGAGAGTGGACAGAAAGCGCATGGAATGGGGGCAGGAGGGAAGAAACTGAAATCAGGCGTGTGCGAATGAAATCGCACACTCCCCTTATGCGTGGAAAAGACCGACCGTTTCAGCGGAG
>CAZSBW010000379.1:0-2217 GCA_964604815.1 uncultured Salinivenus sp.
GCGCTGCTGGTAGATGGGCTGCCCGTCGCGCGTGAGGGAGAAGAAGACCTGCCCGTTTGGGCGTAGGGCGTGTTCGCGCAGGAAGTCGACTCCACTCTCGGCCAGCCGGAGCCACTCGTCGCGCGCCTCCACCTCCCGGTACAGCGTACTGAAGATCCACGCCTGCCGCCCCTGCAGCCAGCTGTGCTTCGTGAAATCGTAGGGCGAGCCGTCGCGGTCGAGACAGTTGAGGTAGCCCCCGTGCTCCGGGTCCGGCGAGTGCCGCTCCCAGAACGGAATGACGCGCTCGAACAGTTCGGTCTCGTAGCGACGCCGGTAGCGGGTGATGGCAGATCGCCGCTCTTGGGATGGAGAGACGGGTTCAAACGAAGGAATCATGCATTTGGGCACGTGCTGAGAAGTGTATTGCGTGTTGCGTATTGCGTATCTCCTTCCGCCCGATCCAAGTGGCAATACGAAATACGCAATACGAACCAACGGACGTGACTTCACCCGTCGAGCCATTCCTTATACCGTCGGTGCAGGCTCCGCGCCGCCGGGTGATCGGCGTTCGGGCTCAGGAAGTGCGAGAACTCGAAGGTAATGAGCTTGTCGACCCCTGCCTCCGCCGCCTGCTCCATCTTGTAGCGGAGCTTTCTGTAGTCGATGGGCGGGAATTTAATTCTAACGTCGCGGTCGAAGGTCTCGACGTTGCTCCAGGAGGTGAGCCCGTGGCTGTCGGCCAGTTCGCGATTCGCCTCCAGGTAGCGGGGCAGATCGGCAAGGGGCACGTTTCCGTCCTGAAACGCCACAACGTCCACGTGGCCCTCGATCTGGGAAAACACCTGCTCCCAGGCCTCGATGTGCTGGTCGAGCGAGAGGGCCTCGTTCCCAAACTGCTTCGGTCCCCGGATGTAGGGCGACATGAGGATGGGCACGTCCTTGAGGGCGCGCAGGTGATCGGCCAATTCCTCGTACACGTCCATCTGCTCCTCATCATAGGCATCAATCTCGTGGCAAATGTACCATCCGGCGAAGGCCTCCCGTTCTCCATATCGGTCTACGACCTCGGCGCAGAAGTCCTTGTTCACGTCGACCTCGTAATGATAATTCCCGTGATCCCAGAACGTCCCGGCGTCGTAGGTGCCAAAATAAAAGTCCATGTCCCGCTTCCCGGCCTCCGACAGAAAGAGATCGACGAGGTCCGTGTAGGCCGGAAGCATGTCGCGCTCGGCCCGGAGCACCTCCGAGTCGAAGGTGGCGCGGTTCCGGTAACCGGCGCGGATCAGGATGACGGTGTCGATGCCCACCCGCTGCATGGCGTCGAAGTCGCGCGCCCACGCTTCTGGTCCCCAGTTTTGCGATGGGATGTCGTGGGTGATTTCGTCTAAAAAGGTGCCGGTGATTCGCATGGAATTTGGCGGTGTGCCACGTTCTTGGGCTCTGCTCTAGTTCGTCGGGCTGGCCCGCATTCTCTGGAAGAACAGTGTGGGAGTGTGGGGGTGTTCGGGTTTTGTTTTTCGGTGGTAGACGCCTACTTCACAAGGACCAGCGTCCGATCTATCGGAGAAGGAGCGTCCGGATCTGGTGGGGGGCGAGGGTGAGCGTGAGGCGGTCGTCATTAACGGACCGGGCCGTCGTCTCGTCCCAGGTTTCGTGGAAGTCAGTAGAGCAGCAGTTCGAGACTGAGAAGCCAAACGTCGCTATGACGGTTTGCTCCTTCCCACTCCGATTGAAGAGACGGAGGACCCGGGTGCCATCTTGGTCGGCCGGTCGAAACGCTGACAGTTCGACGGCGGGATTGTCCAGACGAAGGAGACCGCGCTGCCGGGACCGCTCGCTGTCGCTCTCAACGTACGGGAGAAACGGCAACTCGCGGGCCCACGCCGGATGGGCGAACGTCCGGCCGTGGCGGACGGCTTCGCTCCGCGATACCGGACCGGTCCCGCACACCAGGTGCGCCTCCATCTCGCGCAGGCACTGGGCCCCGGGCGTGGGAATGGACGGCCCGGCCTGGCACCATCGGATGCGCCCCCCCTCCACCGACAGCATGCCGACGGCGCGATGGAGCGTAACGGCGATGTGCGTGTCGTCGTCCGGAGAAAGGAGCTCGTACTCGGGCGAGCCCCGGTTCGCAACCCAGGTGCGATGGTCCTCGCCCTCGACAATAACAAAGTTGCCCTGGTGCTGCGTCGGGTAGGTCAGTTCCCCGGGATAGCCGCTGTGCTGCTCCGGCGC
>CAZSBW010000379.1:2227-3490 GCA_964604815.1 uncultured Salinivenus sp.
AAACGGCCCGGAGGCGGCCGTTGCGAGCGGTGTTCTCGTACTGCACGTGGAGACCGACGGACCGGTGCGGCGTGAGCCACACGTCCGTCGTGAGAGAGAGGGTCGTCTCACCCACGGGCTGCTCCTCATCCCGGTCGTAAGCGGCGGGCACCGTCAGTTCGTGGTGAAGGCGGAGTGTATCCGGGCGGCGCGGATGGGGCTCGGCCTCGACGAGCGTGGCCCACCACGGGCCGTGCCCGGGCACTGGCCCGAACGAGTAGGTGTCGCCCGCGTCGAGCTGATACTCAAAGCGGAGCGCATCGTCAAAGGTGTGGCCTCGGGCTTTGTCGTGGACGCGGAGCCGGTCGTCCTCGACGCTGACGCGGTAGTGCTCGTTTTCGAGCGTGGGCACACCTGCTCCCGACGGCCCCGCGTTCGACAGCGTCTCTCCCTCCTCCTCGTACAAGTGCACGAGCTGATAGCCCAGCGGCGGCACCTCCACCTCGAACGCGACCTCGTAGCGGCGGCCCCACGTCTGCTCCAGGTAGTTGCACCGCATTACGTCCCCCTTCGTGTCGAGCACGGTCACGTCGACCGTCGTGCCGTCGCCCGCACAGCCGCGCAGCGGACGCGGATCCGGACACGGACCGCGCTCCCCCTCCGGATTCGGCATGTAGACAGTTGTCTCGACGCGAACCGTCTGCCGGTGGGGATGCGGATTGAACACCCACACGTCCGCGTGCCGGTCGCCGGTCTCGGCGGGCGGCTCGAAGCCCCCCTCCTTTTGCAAGACTTCCAGATGCTCGGTGAGGAGCGCCGTGCTCATCTCGTCGACGTGCCGACAGCGCACCTCGTCGTCCTCGTGCACCGGGTCGACACTGCACCCGCAGATGTCGTCGTGCGGGTGGTTCTTGAGGAGGGTGGTCCAGGCCTTACGGAGAAAGGGGCGCGCATCTTCGCCCACGTCGTCGGCGTTGAGCCAGGCGCTCACCGGCTCGGCCACGCGCGTGAGGAGCGACTGCGCGCGGTGGTTCCGGCGCTTCAGGTAGAGGCGCGCCGAGTAGACGTTCTGGAGGATCGGGTGGTCGGCGTTGCCGAGGAGGTCGCCCTCGTAGGTGCCGAGGGAGGCGTCGTCGGTCTCCGCGTCCAGGCCCTCGACGAACGCCGGAAGGGTGCCGTGCTCCAGCTCGATCTCCTCCATCGCGTCGTTGAGCCGGTCGAGGAGACCGGGCAGCTCCGGCTGCTCCGGCATGTGATCGAAGCCGCTGCTAAGGAGAAGCGTGC
>CAZSBW010000380.1:0-3480 GCA_964604815.1 uncultured Salinivenus sp.
TCTGGATGATTCCGTAGCTCCACCTGTGACAGCGCACCCTTCTTCCCCTTCATCATCAGAACGAAGTTCACCATATGGTGCATCAGCGTCCCTCCGTAGACGGACTGGTGCCCACCGTACTGACTCGGGTTCGCGCTGATCTGGCAGGTGAGCAGAACCGGGACGTCACACACCGCGGCCACCTCATCGAGCTTATCCAGATGCCGAGCCATCACCGTCGACCGATCAGGCAGATCCTCCCGCCCGGTGAACTGGTCACTCATCCGGAAGCGAGCAGTGAACGAGTCCACCACCACGCAGCTGATATCGTTCGGCCCGAACTCCTCTTTCACCTTCTCGTAGGCCATCTCCTGCTGGTCCAGCCCGTAGGCGGGGATCTTGTAGACCTGACTCTGGACGTCGTCGTCGTACATCTCTCGGATACGATTCCCCCGATACCGACCACGCTCCGTCTCGATATACACCGCTGGCAGATCGTGCTCGGAGACAGCCTCACCGAGCGCCTGAAACGAGATCTGCGTCTTGCCCGATCCCGTCTCCCCAGCGAGCGCAACGAGGAACCCAGACTCCCAGCCGCCTCCGAGGATCTCATCCATCTGGTCGACACCCGTGGAGACCTTCGTCAGGTTCTCGTACTCCTCGGCGACGTCAGTCCCCGTCATAATCGTCACCGCGTTCCGCTTCGCCTCGTTCTTGAAGGCCCGTATGCGGCTCTCAGAGAGATTCTCAGCGCCGGCAGCGATCACTGCCGGATCACACTCGGCTAGATCCTCGAGGTCGTTCACCCCCGCGTTCTGGAGCTTCTGTGCGTTCTTCTGCCCGAGTCCGTCGATGTCCGTGAGGTTTTGTGCCATCGTGATCACCACTGCTCGAAGACCGACCGTGTTCGTTTGCGCGCGATCGACGGAGAGGCCGAGCCCATCGCGACGTCCTGACTCGTATCGTAGAAGTGCGAGCTGAACGAGTAGTCCTCGACAGCCGAGTCGAAGTCACCCTCGATCGACTTGATCAGGAACTCCATCGCGTAGTAGATCTCGAGCACTCGCGCCTCGCTGAACCAGTTCGACAGCAGCTCCCAGAACGGTGAGTCCGTCTCGATCTTCCCCGTCCCCTCATCCACCGTGACGTGGTCGATGATCTCCGTCCCGTAGTCCTCCAGATAGGCGTCGATGAACCGGAACCGTCGCAGGATGTGATTCAGGTTGTGTAGATCCATAACGACCGATCGCTCCGTCGCCGGACGATCAGCGAACAGAGACTCCGTCCCCAGACTCTGATCCACCTGCCGACAGACCGTACACCCGCAGGGCATTCGCTTGGGAGCAAGCGTCCCATGATCCAGCTCCTCCGGATTCTCCTCGTCCCGCTCACTCATCCGCACGACGTCGAGATACGTGGAGGGCAGATGAACCTGCGAGTAGAGCGAGCCCATCTTGAACCCCGTTCCGTCGTGAGTCACGAAGGTATCGGTCTCTTGGGCGTAGAGCTTACAGAGGATCCGCGCCCACGCGTTGCCCTGACCGAGCGCGTGGAAGACGTCCACGTCCACGTTCTCAGCGAACCACCCAAGACCGAACGTCAGCAGCCCCGGATTGTCTGCCGACCCGAGCGCGAGTGCCCAGCTATCCCACTCCCGGATCGGCTCGATCGCCTCGTACCATTCACGGTGCGCTTGATCGATCGGGCCGCGACCGTCCTGTCTGGGGATCCCGTGCATGATCGCCATGAAGTCATACCCGTCGTGACCGATCTCGTCCACACGGTCAGACATTATCTCCGTGTTCTTTTTCGAGTTCTCCAGACTGGGCACGAACGTCTGCTCGTACCAGTCCTCCCACGTATGCTCGGTGAACTTCCCCTCGGACTTTGAGTAGGAGTAGGGCGGCGTCTCGAGCATCGTGCCCACGTCAGCGTTCGCCATCTGCCACTCGGCGATCCGCTGGGGATGGATGTAGTTCGACCCGTCGTGCTCGTTCAGGTCGTAGGTCACTTCGAGGCCGTTGGCGTTGGCGATCTGGTAGCCACCGGAGTCGCCCATCACGAACACCTCGCCGGGCATCGCCTCCATATGCTCACGCGCCGTCTTCTCTCTCTGGATACTGGCAGACATCGTGAGCGGGTTGATCAGCAGGAACGGATGCTGCCCCATCAGCGAGTCAGGATACCACCAGCCCAGACGCTTTCCGTTCACCGTCTTTCCGATATCCTCCTCGAGCCGCGTCTGAAGCCGAGCCATCTTCGAGGAGGCCACCGGGATATAGGAGACGTCGTTCGTCGACGCCACGGGCAGATAGTTCGCCGCGCCAGCCTCTCCCGTCGTATCGTGACCGCCTGTGTTTTTATCCAGCGCTCGCAGCTCGTCGATGCGATCGAGGATCGTCTGTTCGTGCTCCGCGATAGAGGGTGTAAGGGATTGCTGTTCAGCCTCCGTAGACGTCGCTGTGCGGCTCTGTGAGCTGTTTGAATCACCCTCCACGACGTCTGGGTCATCCTCGTCAGGAAACTCCGTCTGTGGCCCCTCACGGATGCTGTGTTCACTCACCTCGTCTCCGAAGACAGGCTCCAGCCACTCGTCGGCCTGCTCCTCGCCGTCGTCACTTGTCTCGTCGTTCGTCATACCGATTGAGTCTTAGATGCCCACATATAATAATCTTTGTGTTTCTATTTCTATACCTGCTCGAAAAACGACTCAGGGGTCTCGTATTCATCGCCAGCCGTCTCCGGCTTCACGTTCAGATTCCCCGTGTCCGTCCGCTCCACATCGCGCGCGTCCACGAGATAATGAACCGCCCCTGGCGACCAGTCACGCTCCGAGGACCACCGGACTGCCAGCACCGGCGTTGCCCCGATCGACTCAGCGAACTCGATCATCGCATCGAACTTCTCCCCGTCCTCCTGGATGTACTTGAACGACTCGGCCGCCGAATACTTCTCCTCCACGACGTACAGATCCGACAGCGTCTCGAACCCGTCCGGATGCTGCTCACCCTTCGTCTTCAGGTGGCGGCTTCGACCGATGATCAGGTCACCCGCGTCGTGCCCCGAGGTGTAGCCAGCCCCTCCGCGGATGTCGACTCGGATCCCCGTCAGCCCCTGCTCCTTTGCATCCTCGAGCAGAAGATTCTCCGTGCGACGTCCCATCACCAGAGCACCCCGCTCAGATGAACGAGCGACAACCCCATCAGCCCCAGCCAGATCTGAGCGATCAGGGCATCCTCCTCACCCCGGCCCCCGCCTCCCAGCAGCACTGCCACCGAGTAGAGCAGCGACGTCGCCGACGTGACTGCCACCACAAGCACGAAGCCCGTCGCCAGTAGGTCGACCACCATCAGGAGAGCTTCCCCTTGATCTTCGAGGCCGTCTTCGGCCCGATGCCTTCGATGTCAGTGAGCTCGCTCATCGTCGCGTTGCACAGAGCCGACACGGTCCAGAACTCCCCAGAGTCCTCGATGCGTTTTGCCATCTTCGGACCGATGTCAT
>CAZSBW010000381.1:0-3475 GCA_964604815.1 uncultured Salinivenus sp.
CCAACCGAGCGTCGACTCTCCGAACTCTTAAAAGCGCGACAAAATCGTCGGCTCCGCTGATCGCTCCGCAAATCGCAAGAAGCACGATCTCTTCAATCGGATGCAGGGTGTTGCGCGAGCATCTCGAGTCTTCAATCTCGGCAAAACTGTCAACGAGCGGCGCTTCTGACATTGCACTCAGGCGGTCGATTCAAGGAGGCATCTTTTCGAAACCTAACCGCCTGCTGCTTAAGATGCGATTGCCCTGGTGAACGAGCCATCGAGATGGATTTTTGGTAGGCAATCCCTTATTGTCCACACATGCTGAATGGGGCTTCCGCGCACGCCTGTTTTTTTTCCGGACCTGATGCGTGACGCGTAACGCGGAGGCCCGCCCGTTTGAGATGTACGCACACCGTTGCACCGCTCATGCACGTTTCCGACGCTTCCTTCGTCGTCACCGACACCGAAACGACGGGCACGACGGCCGAGAAGCATCGCATCATTGAGATTGGGGCCGTGAAAGTCGAGGACGGAGCCATCGTCGACCGCTTCCAGCAGCTCGTCAATCCCCAGCGGTCCATTCCGGGGCGTATTACGAAGCTTACGGGCATCACCACCGGAATGGTGTTCGAGGCGCCAACGATCGACGAGGTGCTGCCCGACTATCTTGACTTTCTCGGCGACGGCATTCTCGCGGCGCACAACCTGTCGTTCGACAAAGGCTTTCTCAACGCGGAGCTGAGCCGGATGGGGCGAGATGCGGTCTCGAATGAAACGCTCTGTACGGTGCGGCTGGCCCGGCGCCTGCTGCCGGGCCTCGACTCGAAGGGGCTGAGCCGCCTCGTGCAGTTCTACGACATTGACGTGGACGGGCGCCACCGGGCACTCGGCGACGCGGAGGCGACGGGCATTGTTCTCCGCCGCCTGCTGAGCCAGCTTGCCTTCGAGCACGAAATCGAGTCCGTTGAGGGGCTGCTGGCCTTTCAGTACCGGCAGTACCAGAAGGTGCGATCGGTGCCCAGCAACATTGAGACGATTCGAGACGAGACCCTGCCGGAGGTGCCCGCCGAGCCGGGTGTCTATGCCCTCAAGAATAGCAGCGGAACGCCCCTCTACGTCGGCAAGGCCAAGCGCCTCTCCGACCGGCTCCGCAGCCACTTCACCGCCGTTGAGTCGAAGCGGGGGCGCAAGCGCACGATGCTGAAGAAGGTGCGTACGGTGGACTGGGAGACGACCGGGACGGAACTGGAGGCGATTCTGCGCGAGTCGCGCCTCATCAAGGCCGAGAAGCCGCGCTACAACCGCGCCCAGCGTCGCTACTACAGCCGCCCGTTCATCCGGCTCGACACGACGCACGAGTACCCCACGATTTCCTGGACCCGTACCCTGGCCGGCGACGGCGCCGAATACTACGGACCGGTGCGCAACGTGGAGCAGGCGGAGATGGTGGTCGACGTGGCCGGCCGCTTCTTTCGCCTCCGCGAGTGCGACGACGAGCGCCTCCACCTGGGCCAGCGCTGCCTCTACGCGGACATGGACCGGTGCACGGCCCCCTGCGAAAACGGGGACGCCGAGGCGCACGCCGAGGAGGTGGAGCGGGTGCGCGCCTTCCTCACGGGCCAGGACCGCTCGGTGCTCGATCGGTTGCGCGAGCGCATGCGGCAGGCCGCCGAGGATCGGGACTTCGAGAAGGCGGCCGAGTTTCGCGACACGATCGAGCCGTTGGAGCGCATCCTGGAGAAGCAGGCGGTGATGGCTGCCCCGGTGCGTCGCCACAACGCGGCGCTCGTGCATCGGGCGAACGGGAGGGAGGGGCAGGCCAACGTGTTGTTCGTCCGGTTTGGGCGGTTTGTGGAGGCGGTGTCGTGCCGGGTGCCGCCGACGTCCGAGCAACGGACGCGGTTGGCCGACCGGTGTCGTGCGCACTTCGATCCCGATGACGATCCGCCGTCGGGCTTCTCAAAGCGGGTGACGCACGAGATTCGCTTGCTTTCGCACTGGACCTACGCGCACCGCGATGAGCTTGCGGTGGTGCGATGGCGGCCCGGGCGAGACGCAGATGAGATAGTGAATCTGGTCGATGCGGCGATGGGCGAGCCGGTGGAAGCGTGAGGTTCCCGCTTCTGACGGAAACTGCCTGAGCTGGATGAGCCGACTCGATGCGACGATCCGAACGGCGAAGGGAAATAATTCGCCCATCGAATCGTTGAAAGACTGTGTGAAGGAAGGGTTTCCTGCATTTTCTCTCCAAAATCGAGGTCCGAAGTCATGCGTACCGCCTCCGTTTTTCTTGCGACCCTTCTCCTGTTTGCCTTTTCGGAGTCGTCTGATGAGCCGGTGTCCCCGCATACAGCCGAATCGAACGGGACCATCGTGGGAACGGTGGTGGACGCGAGAAGTCAGGATCCGCTCAGTGGGGCGAAGGTGTGGGTAACGGGCAGGCGGGAGATCTCCTGGCAGCGGGCAAAGCGCGCCGGCGTCGCCGACACGACGGATGAGGCTGGGCGCTTCCAGATCACGGGCGTTCCGGCCAGGCGGCACAGATTGAAGATCCGGAAGGTGGGATACCACGTCAAGAAAAAATGGGTCTCCGTATCGGCGCACGACACGGCTCGGGTAACGGTTGCTCTCGACACAGCCGGTACCGCTCCGGCTCCTCGCACGAACTCTGCCGCTGCGGGTCCTCCCGTCGCGAAGAAGCCACTCGACCAAAAACAGCTCCGATCCACGCGGCGGCAGCAACAGAGCGCGCAGATGCAACTGGACGCGGCGGGCGCCCCTTCGAAGCGCCAGCGGCCCCAGAACTTCAACACCGAAGACTACGCCCGGGTGGAGAGCAGTGACTTTCGGGCGGTATCGGACCACCCGCTCTCCACGTTTTCGATTGACGTGGACGGGGCCTCTTACACCAACGCCCGCCGCTTCATTCGCGACGGGGAGACGCCGCCGAGGGACGCGGTCCGCATCGAGGAGTTTCTGAACTACTTTCAATACGACTATCCGGCCCCGACCGCTGAGGACGAGCATCCGTTTGCCGTGACGCTGGAGGCGGGGCCTGCGCCCTGGCGCGAGACGCACGATCTCGTCCACGTTGGGCTGCAGGGCCAGCGCGTGCCGGCCGAGGAGCGCCCGCCGAGCAACCTCGTCTTTTTGGTCGACGTGTCCGGGTCGATGCGCTCGCAGCGCAAGCTGCCGCTTTTGAAGAAGGGGTTCCGGATGCTGGCCGAGCAGTTGCGTCCCGAGGACCGCGTGGCGATGGTCGTGTACGCCGGCTCGTCGGGGCTGGTGTTGGAATCGACGCCCGGCAGCGAGACCGATTCGATCAAGACCGCCGTCGAGCGGCTGCGGGCCGGCGGATCGACGGCGGGGGCGGAGGGGATTCGGAAAGCGTATTCGGTGGCTGAGGAGCACTTTGTCGAAGACGGGATCAACCGTGTAATTCTGGCGACCGACGGGGACTTCAACGTCGGGGTCTCCAGCGACGCCGAGCTCC
>CAZSBW010000382.1:0-3473 GCA_964604815.1 uncultured Salinivenus sp.
GCGACTGACCGAGCCCGGCCCGACCGCCCCCCTCAAACAAAAAAGCCGCAGCCCCGAACTGGGACTGCGGCCGTCGTCGGAAGGAGGAACGACAGCGTTAGAGGGAGAAGCCGAGGGTGATCGAGAGGACCTGGTTCGTCAGCGAGTAATCGCTGGCATCAGTGCCACTGTCGAAAGCATCGGTGTTAAGGTAGTTGGTAAGACCAAGACCGTACCGGATGTCGGCCGAGGCGGTCCCCAAACCACGGACGGAGTAGGAGGCTCCGGCCCCGAACTCCAGTGCAAATTCCGTTCCGTTAATTAGCGAACTGTCATTCAGGAAGCTTCGGTCCACACTGTTTAGGTCCTGCGTGGTTTCCGAAAGGCCAGTTACGTCCCCTTGGACTCCAAAATCACTCTCTGCACCGATATTGAAACCGATCGTCGGTCCTGCAACCAAATAGGGAGCAAAGCCTGCGATTTTCGCCGGAACATCATACTTTGCCACAATGGGAACCTCTATGTACGAGAGTTTAACTGTAGTCTCAAGCGTCGTTCCCAGAAACCCCGAATACTCGGTCACGTAACCCTTCTGAATCCACCGCAGCTCAGGCTGGAGCACAACGGGGGCCCCAAAATCAATGGTGGCAAATGCCCCGATCATGAGTCCATCCCGGCTGGTAACAGATCCCTGATTGACAGCAGGATCTGTGTCTCCCTCAGTAGTTAAGAATGTAAATGCAGCGCCCATCTCCTCCGCATCGCCACCGGCAGTGGAAGCGTTTATCCCGACTCGCAGCCCCGGCGTGACGTCCACCTGTCCCGCAGCGGGGGTCGAGGTGAAGGCGAGCCCGGCCCCAAGAAAAAGAACGAGCGCGAGCGACCGTGTGCACTGTTGAATGACGTGATGCATAAGTCTTCGAACTGATTTTGATGAAAGCATCGAAAGCGTGCCTCTCCGCCCCTCATATCGACGTGAGGCTGGTCGGATGAAGCGATCTGAACCTATGGAAGCGAACGGGGTTTGTCAACTCGAAGGACGACCACGAACTGGCGATATGGTGTCTACGTCCGCTCCTCCATCGAGAACAATCCCCCCTGAGAGGCTGAACCCGTCCTATCTAAAAATACGCTTCCGAAATCTTTTGCCAGTATAATCCTCAGCACCATAAACCGGTACGATTTCTTCCATTCTCCCCTACATTCCTCCGGCGCCCGGAATGACAATCGTTCCCGCTCGTGGATTTCCCCTTGCACGTGCTCTCCTGAGCCTCGCCTTCCTCCTCGCCGGTTCTCCAGCCGAAGCCGGCGCCTCGTCCCGGACTTCCTCCCTCGAACGTCCACGCTCTCAGCCGCCCCTCTCCTCTGATTCAATCGGCCTCGGCGTCGTCTGGACGCCCCCGGACGCCCCCGGCCCCGCCCTCCGGCAGCTGAATCGCATCCACGCCCTCGGCGCCACCGCCGTCCGGCTCACGAGGCTTCCCGCCGCCGACACGCTCTTCACCCGGGCCGACGCGCTCGGCCTGCACCTCTTCGTCGACCTGCCCGTCGCGTATGTCCCTGCCGCTGCCCTGGGCAATGCGCTCTCACAGGCACAGTCCACCGTCGATCGCCTCCGCACCCTCGCCCGCCGACACCCCTCCGTGCAGCACGTGGGCCTCGCCCGTCACGCCGACACCACGGTGCCCCGCACCTGCTCGGTGCTCCGCGCGTGGACGCAGCGACTCCACGACGCGCCGTCGCCCGTGCGCACCTACTACGTGACGCCGTTCCCCGCCGCCGTCGACCGATGCGGCGGAGCCGTGGACCTCGTCCTCCTCGACAGGCGCGGCCGCGCCGACCCCGTGAAACGCTGGCCCCCCTGGACCACCGACACCACCCGTACGGGGCTCGGGGCGCTCGGCACCTGGGTGCGGCCCGGCGCGGGCACAGGCCTGCGCGTCCCCCACTCGCCCGAGCGGCAGGCCCGATACCTCGAACGCTCACTCTCCCATCTGCTCGATGCCACCCCGTCCCCAGCGGCCCTCTTCGTGCACCGCTGGCAGGACGCGCCCCGTTCGGTCCTTTCCGCCCGTCGCTACGGCCTGCACAACGCCGACGGCACCCGGCGCCCCGTGGCCGACGTGGTCGAGGGCGTCTACACGGGCACACAGCAGACCTTCGCCTTCCCGTCCGGGACGGCGCCCCCCCAAACGCCGTCCATCCTCATCCTCTTCGGATGGGGCCTCATCGCCCTCCTCGCCGGCCTCTACGCGCAGAGCCCGTTCGTCCGGCAGACCGCCTACCGCTACTTTGCCGCCCACGGCTTCTACCGGGACGCCGTTCGCAAAGGCCGGGACGTAAACCCCCTCCTCAATGCCACACTTCTCCTGCTCGCAACCACGGCCTTCGGGGGCATCCTCGTTCTTCTCGCTCGCATGGCCGCCGCGACCCCGACGACGGAGCACGTGGTGGCGGCCCTTCCCCCCGCTCTCCGCGCCCCCGTCGCCGCCGGACTCACCCAGTCCGGCCTCGCCGGCGCCGTTGCCAGCGGAATGCCCCTGGTCCTGCTCGTGGGCTGGATGCTCGGGCTCGTCCTGGTCGCCCGCCAAGAAACCTCTTTCTCACTGGCCCAGGGCCTCATGCTGATCACGTGGCCCTGCTGGCCGGTCCTCCCCGGCCTGATCGTCGCCCTCGTGGCAGCCGCCCATTCCCCCGTTTCCCCCTCCCTCCTCTGGTCGCTTCTGTTTTGGGGCGGCCTGGGCACAATCATAAGCATCACAGTTCGCGTGCTCCGGGACTTCAAGCACGTCACCGGCGCGCCCCTCCTCCGCGTGCTCGCCCTCGCCGGACTGAGCCCCCTCGCTCTCCTGCTCCTCACGTTCGCCGGACTCGTGATTCAGTACGACCTCTCCCTCCCCTTCCTCTGGACCCTCCTCACCCAAACGTGACCCCACCTTCCCACCTCCCAACCTTTTCACCTTCCCCTCGGACCGGGATCGTCGGCATCGTTATTCGGGGCAGCCCGGTCGACGCCCACACTCACACCCAGTGCAGAATCAAGCAGTCCTTTTGGGGTAGAGTCAATGGTGTGAAGTTGTTTTCGTAGAGGCGTTCAGCCGACCTTGACGCCAGTGGATACCACCTACTTCGTCGTGCCGATGGGACAGATGTCGTGGGATTGCCGCTTTCTTCACCAATGGTGTCCATTTTGGCAGCCCCAAAATGGACGAAAAGGGCCTGGCTGGCAGAAAATGACCTGAGTCGCACACTCACTCCACTGAAATTTCTCAAACTCGCTTGGCAATCTGAGATTGCCTTGCTCAGGCATGAGAAATTTCGGACATTCCGCGAGCGTGCGCCTCCGGGCGGTCATTTTCTGAAGGCCGGACGAATCGACATCCGGGTATTCCCGAGTTTTAGATAGAGAGACTCCTTCGAATCAAACAACTTCACACTGTTGGGGTAGAGTCATTCCGAGCGAGGCGATCTTGATTCGAGGCGATCTAGATCGC
>CAZSBW010000383.1:0-3471 GCA_964604815.1 uncultured Salinivenus sp.
TGATGAAGCCATCCCGTTCGTCGGCCCCGTCAAGTCCGATTTCGCGTGTTCTCCTCCTCACCCGGTTCGACAGGCCCACATTGACGCGCAGTTTTACGCCAGCATGGCCGGGGTCGCCATCGCTGAATAATTCCTTGCGGTCCTCGGCTTTCGACCGCGGCGCCTGCAGACCCCCAACCGGCACAGAAGTGTCAATCCGCACAAAGCGCTTCCCCCCTCGTTCATAAAAGTCATCTCTTCCGAATTTGCTTCGAGAGCACGCAATGAGTGAGAACGAACTGACGTTATTTGAGACGGAGCCCGAAGAGCGGCCGCGCCGGTGGGTCACGGTCAGCAACAAGATGATCATGGCGCGGCTGGACTGGGACATCATGATGCACCGAATTCTGATGGTGCTCATCAGCCAGATTGACTCGAAGGACGACGAGCGCTTTCGCCTGCAACGCGTTCCCGTCCGGCACATCCGGGACATGGCGCAGGTGTCTCAGAAGTCGATCCACGAAGACACGGCCGAGGCGGCGTCCAAACTCGTCCGTCAGCCGATCGAATTTTGGAGTCCCGACAAGAAGGATTACGAAGGGTACCCCATATTTGCCGTTTGCCGGTACAAGTCGGGGGAAGGGATGATCGAGGCCAAGTTCAACGAAGACGCGCGTCCGTTTCTGCTACAACTTCGAGAGCACTTTACGCAGTATCGTCTCAGGCAAGCCATCCCGCTCTCGACCCCGTACGCGATTCGCACCTACGAGATCTCGAAGATGATCGAACGACCGGGGGAGCGACGGTCGCGCCAGATCCCCGTCGAGCGCTTCCGGAGCATGTTCAAGCTGGAAAACAAGTACCAGCGGCACTGCGACATGCGGCGGCGGGTGATTGCTCCCTCCATCGAGGAGGTGAATGAAAAGACGGACGTGGAGATTAGTTGTGACGACGTTCGAGAGGGACAGACCCCAATTGCATTAAACTGGGTTGTGCTGTCGAGTGAGTCTCAGGACGCAGAGCCGGACGGAGGAGAGGCTGTTCCGCCTCGCCACAATCCCGAACCGCAAAAGAAAAGCAACCACGAAATCTGGTTTGAGAGTCTCTCCACCGAGGAACAGGAAGACGTGATGATCGAGGCCCGAGAGCGAGCGAAGAAGAAGGGGTACAGTGAAGATCAGCCCCGGTCGTTCTCGGCTGGGGTCATGCAGATGGTCAATCAGATCTATCAGGAGGAGACCTCGAAAGCGGCGGCGTAAGACGGAATCCATCCGACCATGCCCGAAAACTGGAGAAAGCGGTCCTCCCGAATGAGCGGAGCTTCCCCTAACCGTTCCACTGTCAGGTTGCATTTCAAGTCCGTGAGTTGGCCCCTTATTCCGACAGATCCGGAGCGGTGAACCCCTGGGTCCGTCGCCCCGGGGCCGTGCCGGGGGGATGATCACCGCAGCTCCGTCCGCAACGCCGGGCCGGTCGGCGCGAACGTACGAACCGCCAGACAGCCCCCTGAAGGAGAGAGCTATCGAACGACCCCTTCCCGCTCCCCCTTGCGGTAGAGCTCGTAGAGCCGATCGATGCCGGCCGGGTTGCCGATGATCGTCACCCGATCACCTTCTTCAAGACTCGTAGAGCCGGACGGCACGGTGATTTGCCCGTCGCGCCGGACGAGGGCCACGAGCACACCCGCCGGGAGGTTGAGATCAGAGACGCTGCGCCCGATGAACTCCTCCGTGTTTGTCCCCGAGAGGAGATGGAGGGTGAGGTAGCGCTCGTGGTGCAGCAGGCTTTCCTTCACCTCCTGCTCGTCGGTCGCCGCCCGCCACTCGACCAGAAATTGCTCCTCGTCGGTCCGATTGGCGAGGGTCGCGAGCGTGCGCAGGTGTTCGCCCTCGTCGTCCTTGGGGCTCACGAGGAAGAAAAACGCGTAGACCGGCTCCGAGGCGTCGAGCTCTTCGATCTCGTCCTCCAGGTCCACGCAGATGCCGGACTGGCAGTGGACCATCACCATCTTCGGCTCGTCGATGCCGTCGAGCCGGCAGTACGGGAGGGCGGCACCGTGGGACACCGAGACGGCGCTGTAGGGCGCCCCCTCCAGGAAGCCGTGGGTAAGCGTCTCCGTCGAAATGTCGAGTGCGTCGGAGAGGCGATGCGACACCTCCTCGACGACCGCCTGATACGGCTGCGGGTCGTCAAGGTGAATCACGTCGGACTCGGCCACGAGCCGGTCGAACGCCGTGTCGTGCCCCACCCCCTTCTCCTCTAGAATCGTCTGCAGCTCGCGGTCGAGGCCGTCGTAGCGCTGCTTGCCCAGCCGGGCGAAGAGGTGGAAGATGGCCCCCTCGCGCGGGACGGTTCGGGCGTAGTAGAAGTACCAGCCGACTCCAATGAGCACCACCACGACCGTGAAGACGATGGCGAGCGTGCCCATCTCCGAAATGAGGAAGGCTGGGATGACGAGGCCCGCTACCTGCATCCAGGGATAGAGCGGCGACCGGTAGCCCGGCGCGTAGGACGGGATTTCGCTCTCCCGCATCACGATGACCGCAAAGTTGAGCAGGGCAAAGATGAGCAGCTGGAACGCGCTCGCCAGCTTGGCCACCCCCTCCTCGGAGAGCACGAAGATGATCACCAGCATAAGACCGACCGTCACCACGATCGAGCGGGTCGGCGTGTTGAAACGCCCGATGTTCGCGAAGCTGTCCGGCAGCAGCTGGTCCCGCGCCATGGCCAGTGGGTAGCGCGAGGCCGACATGATGCCGGCGTTCCCGGTGGAGGCAAACGCCGCGATGGCGGCCACTACGATGAGGATGGGCCCGAGCGTGTACGGGAGCCAGTTGAAGAAGACCTCACCGGAGGTAAACACAGGTGTGAGGTCGGCGTGGAGATCCGTGGCGGGCACGACGGCCACCATAATGGCGACCCCGAGCACGTAGATGGCCGTGGCCGTCAGCAGGGACAGGCCCATGCCCAGCGGAATGTTGCGGTCTGGATTCTGCACCTCCTCCGCCACGCTGGCCACCTTCGTAAGCCCGGCGTACGAGACGAAGACAATCCCGATCGTAGCGAGAAAGCCGCGCGCCCCCTCCGTAAAGAAGGGCGTGAACTCACCCGCGGCGCCCCCCACGGCGCTCTGCCCGCCCCAGACCGACAGGACGCCCTGCGCGGCGTAGAAGCCGAGCACGCCCACCAGGATCGTCACCAGCACGCGCTGCAGCAGGCTGCTCTCCTTGGCCCCCACGACGTTGAGCACCCCAAAGGCCAGCGTCAGGCCGGCGGCCAGCGGCTTGATGGGCACGTCGGCGTAGATGGCCAGGTACGCGCCCATGCCGATGAGGGCAAAGGCACTTTTGAACACGAGGGCCAGCCACGTGCCCAGTCCGCCCACCGTGCCGGCGAGGGGACCGAGCGCGCGGTCCAGGAAATAGTAGGTGCCGCCCGCCTTCGGCATGGCCGTCGACAGCTCCGCCATGCTGTACATGGACGGCAGGATGA
>CAZSBW010000384.1:0-3466 GCA_964604815.1 uncultured Salinivenus sp.
CGCCCCAGCAGCCGGCCGCCCTTTTGGGACGAGCGCTACGAGAAGAACGACCACCTCTTCGGCGTGGAGCCGAACGCATTTGTGGCGTCGCAGGCCCATCGCATTCCGGAGGGAAGCGAGGTGGTGGAGCTGGCGGCGGGGGAGGGGCGAACGCTCGTCTGGCTCGCCCGAGAGCGGAACGCCCGCTGCACCGCGGTCGATTTCTCGCGGGCGGCCCTGGACGAAGCCGGTCGCTGGGCCGACGAGCACAACCTGCCGATGGAGACGGTGGAGGCGGACGTACGGACGTGGTCGCCGGAGCGGCAGTGGGACGTCGTGCTCGTGGTCTTTCTGCAACTTCTCCCTGACGAACGCCCGGTCCTGTACCGGCGCATCCGGCAGTTGCTTCGCCCGGGGGGCGTGGTGATTGGGCAATGGTTCCGGCCCGATCACGTGAACGGCGACTACGACCGCATCGGGCCCAGCAGTGCCGATCGCATGGTGCCCGTGTCCGAGCTGCGAGAAGCCTTTGCCGAAGACGAGGTCGTCCACTGCGGCCCCGCGGACGTAGAGGTAGCGGAGGGGCCACTCCTTCGGGGACAGGCCGCAGTGGCGCGCCTCGTGGCGCGTCGCACGACGGACGGCGAGTGACAATTTCCGCCGTGCACTGGGGCACGGCTTCGTCCCTGCCGCTTTCAAACGGACCGATTGGGCCGCCGCGTCGTCGAAAGGCACCGGTGTTGAAGGACACGGGCGGACCCCAGGGCAATCGCATCAATTACGGAAACGTCCTACACCGTCGCTCTAGGACATCCGAGATGTCCAACCTTGACTCAGAGCCTATCCAACCGGACAAAGAGGCCATATCGGTCGGATGGATGGGCTCCAAATCAAGTTTGGAGCGACGAAGGGAGTGGTTTCGTGACTGAAAAGTCAGATTCGAGCAGCGGTTTCGGGGAAAAACCGTTGATGCGATTGCCGTGGGGCGGACCCACGAGACCGTGCTTCTTGCAGCCGAATGTGAGGATCGACGCAGGTGTCGACCCCAGAAGCCCGTGCCTGTCACGTCGTTGCTCCGCTGAACCTGCAGAGGCTGGTGTATTCCGGGAGCGCAAGAGGTAATTCCGTTATTGAAAGATGCAAAACTTCGTGGCCTGGAACGCAGACGGAAGCAAGGGAATGCTCTGGTTGTAGGGCGGGAGCGAGAGGAGAAGTGGTTAGAACCTGCTCGGCGGATGGTCTACGGCCACCGCAAAAGCACTTCTACACTGAAAATCTGGAATCTCTTTTTTTCGGGGGGCGACTTCCTGGATCTCGTGCAGAAAGACGTTTGCGCTTGCCCGGGGCTCCACACTCGTGCGCCAGACTTCCTCGTGCACCTTTCCCACACTTCACCACGTGTCTAGGCCTCGCATCCACCCACCAAAAACGTTCTCAAAGAGAACGCTCGGGCCGCGCTGGGTCGCGAGTCAAGGAGTGTCCGCCTCATTCAACTGGTCAAGCAAGTCGTCGATGGTGGCGCGGACGGCGGCCTCGTCCACCTCGGCGTTCGGCTGCGAAGTGTGTAGGATTTGTTGGTTCAGGCGCAGGGCTTGGAGGATCTGCTCGCGGTCGCCCCCGGACACCTCAATGCCCGTGAGCGTGACTTCAACGGCTTCGTCGCCTGCCTCGGTGTCGTCGGAATTGAAGGGGATGAGTTGCATGAGAACACGAAACGCGCTTGTTTGACAAACACGCTGCAGGGTCGAAAATCTCGTCGGTATTGACGAGGTCGCGTCTCACGTCCAGTTCTTCTGAAAAGGAAGCGGCTCGGTTGTTTCGCAAAAGAGAACGGTCCGCGACACGGTCGGACAGAGTTAGCCGTAGGTTTCCCTCCGTTGCTCCATGGCCTGCTGGGCATTTTCCTGCAGCCACTGCCCGAGTTGCATCGCGTGCTCGGGCGTCATGACCAGGGAGGCCTGCACCTCGCGGGTGAGTTCGCCGCGGGTGACCTGCTGACTGGTTTCGCTAAGGTCGACCTGGCCGCGCTCGTCGATCTGATGGCTCACGTGGTGCGGGATACTGGCGCGCTCGACGTACAGGTTGGCCACGACCGAGGCGCCGTCCGGCGTGGGACCGCCGTGGGCTCCTGTTGCAGCAATGGTCAGCAGGTCGTCGGCGTCTTCGTAGACAAAAGTAATCTCGTTCGGTTGATCGTCGGGCATAGGGGGGTGGCGTTAACGAGTGAGTTGTTCAGAGAAGGAACTTCAGGGGGACTCAATTGCTGTTTTCGGCGGCCTTGCGACCAGCCTCAATCATTTCGGCAACCGTCATGCCTGAACTGGTTTCGCGTTCCTGAAGGTCTCGGTAGATCTGGCCGGCGATGGTGTCGGGATTGCCAAAGATCTCGTAGATCAGTTTGTAGAAGGTTTCCTGCTCGTCGGCCGACACCTGTATTTGGATCCCGTTTTCGGTGCGGAGCGCGAGCATTTCTTCGTCGGCGTAGGCTTCGTAGAAGACCTCTACGTCGTCCATAGTAACTCTGGCTGCATGGGTGAAAGAGTGGTGGGTGCCTCGGAAAATACAAGCAGGATCTCCAAGCTAAGAAACAGGACACGGACGGTCACACTGGGCTCGGTCCGTTGCTCTGTAAGCGGTGTGCGAAACGTGCGTTCCTCTTCCAGCGACGGTTGTCGGCCCGGAGGGTGCTTACTTGGCCCTTACGGCTGCAGATCGGTACGATCGGCTTACGCCTTTCCAGCGATCGGTGCGGAACCGGGAATAGATCACAGTCGCGGGCACGCCGGTTTCCAGGACCAATGCGGTGTAGAGTCCCCAAATGCCGAGGGCTGTGGTCGTCCCAGATAGGTAGCGGGCAAAGCCAAGGAGCCCCAGAATCTGCCTGTAGAAAGGCTATCGTGTGTCGCCGCTGGCGCGGAGGGGGCCCATTCCGCCGTTCATCACGCCCCAGAGGACGACGCTTACGCAGGCGGACGATCAGATGCCCAGCTTCCCCGTCCCCGCTCGGAGAGACCTCGCGCCCTTGGCTCGCGAGTTGCCTCCGATGGGGAGCTACTGCTTTTTAGATTCATCGCCTTGGAGGTCATCGCCGTCGGTCTCCTCAGGGTGCTCTTCAGGGCGCAGCGTCCGGCCTTGTTGGCCGAGCGTCAAATGCACGCCGTCGGCCTCAACCTCTCCGGTAAGAACTCTCCGGTAGGAACCTCTCGCCATTCCTCGCGCCTTTGGTAGATGGCCTCTCGAATCGTGGTGACCATCCCACAGGCGATCTTGTAAGTATGGGGCAGATCCCCCGCAATCGAATTGATCGAGCGCCCGTTGTCCAGCTCTCGCAAGACGTAAATCCACTTCGGAAGCCGGACCTTCGAGCTTTCGAGAAACGTCCCAGTCCGATCATTGAACCATCGCCCGCACTTCCGGCACTCGTAGCGCCTGATACCGTTTGCGAATGTTTGTTGTGTACCTTTCCCGCGGCTGCCAGCAGGGTTCT
>CAZSBW010000385.1:0-3443 GCA_964604815.1 uncultured Salinivenus sp.
CACGTCGTCGTAGACGTACATGCGGGGATACCACTGGGCGAGCTGGTAGACCGTGCCCTGTTCCGCGTCGAACCGGCCGTGGCGATCGGCGCCCGTCTTCGGAATGGTGAAGCTCCAGTCGATTGAGAGCGTCAGGGTGCCGCCCTCGGCTGCGAGCGGCTCATCGAGCGAGAGCACGAGGCGCGTGCCCTCCACCGAGTAGTCCGGCGTCACCGTCTCGCCGTTGCGCTCAATCTGAATATTGGTCAGGTCGTAGCCGGCTCCGTCAAAGAAGCCGCTGAAGCGGGCGTCGGACGGCACCACGCGAGCGCCCCGGCTGTCCGGCTTGAAGAAGTTCTGTTCGAGCTGGACCCACAGTCGGTTGAGATCCTTCGGGGCGTCGTTGGTGTAGGTGATCGTCTGCCGGCCCGACAGGCGGTTTTCTGCCGTGTCGAGCTCGACGTCGATCTGGTAATCGGCCTCGTTCTGCCAGTAGTCCGCTCCCGGACGCCCGTCGGCAGCCCGGTACTCGTTTGGATCGGCGAAGTCGAGCGGCTCGAAGGCCTCAAGATTGTGTCTGGGGGCGTCGTCCGGCATGTTTTGGGCCGTGACGGGCACGGCAAACAACAGTCCTGCCAGGGTCCAGAGCGCGGCGCGAAGGAAGGTTGTCATAAGAACGGACATATCGGTGAAGGGAGCGATAACTAACGCATCCTAATGTAAGCGCTTCGACCATCAAATGGAACGAAGACCGAGTTAAAGGACGGTTAGAGTGTCGCGTCCTGCCGACGGCAGGAAGAAGACTGGCGAGGCAGACGTGAAGGCGTGTCATGGGAGCGAAACGAGCGGTTGACGGTTGTTTAAACGTGGGGAGGCCGGGCCGAACCGTCGGAGCCGAGCCGACGACCCGCCGGGATCTTCTCGTCGGGACGGGGCCGCGCACTGCCGGCACGCGCCTCCGGCGGCGGACGGGCGGTCCGCCCAGCCAAAGCGGTCAGTCGGTTGGACCCGAGACCTCCCACAACGTCCCACTGGGTCCCGCATTTACCACCGGCGTCGAGGCCAACTCGTCCTCCTGCCCCCAACTGCCGTGGATGTGCCCGCAGACCGTCAGCGCGGGCTGCTTCGCCTCAATGGCGGCGCGGACGGACGTGCTGCCGAGCGACTGCCCGCTTGAATCGCGATCCACCACCCCCTTCGGCGGCGAGTGCGACACCAGTACGGCCCCCTCCGGGCAATCGACCAACAGGTCCTCGGCTTCCTCCTCCGAGAGGTCGTAGCTCCAGGCCCCGAACGGCGTGATGGGCACGCCTCCCCCGATGCCGTAGAAATCGACGCCCTCAACCGTACATCCCTCGCCGTGAAGCACATGCGCGCTGCTCCAGTCGGCACAGGCCTCGTTGAGTTCGTCCTCGGTCTCGGCGTTGCCCGGCACGAGGACGGTCGGGGTGTCGATGTTGGAGAGCACGTCGATGGGGGGACCCAGGTTGCGACGCATCACACAGAAGTCGCCGGCCCCGACGACCACGTCGACGTCGGGGGCCTGATTCACAATTTCCCAGCAGGCGTCGCGGTCGCCGTGTACGTCGCTGAAGAGAAGAAGTCGCGGCATCTCGGTGGTCGTGATCGATGAAAGAAGAGGGACTCATTGGGAGTTGTCCGTACGAATCTGCTCGGCAATCGTGTCAGTCTGATCCTGAGCCCGAGCGACGAGCATCGGCACGCAGCGGCGGCGCACCTCCTCCTGATGCGACAGATACACGTCCAGCTCCGCTTCGGTAAGGTGCCCCACAACTGTGCCGAGGAGCGTTTGCTTGAGGGGGCCCTCCTGCTTAACAAGGTTGCGGAGGCGGTCCCGCTGCTCGCCCCGATCCAGGTCGGCGAAGTCGACGCCGTAGCGGGCCAGCCGGTCGGCCACGAGGCGCAGGATGGTCGGGTTCAAGAGCTTGAGGAGGGGCCGAAGCGTCTCATGCTGAAATTGCTCCACAGGACGCGAGTCGGACGTGTCGAGCGCAAGCCGCGGACGAGTTTGCCGAAGCCAGTCGGCACGAGTGGCCGTGTTCCAGAGGGTGGACGTGGCCAGCTCCACGCTGTTGCCGGCAGGGTCGCGGACGTAGAGCGACCGCTCCTGTTCGCCCCAGTCTTGTTCGTGCTCAACCGCCACACCGTGGTCGGCAAAGTGGTCGCGCCAGTTTTCGAGCCGATCCGTCTCCACCGCAAGCGCCACGTGGCCTGCGCCAACGCTTCCGTGCGGTACGGTGTCGCTGGTCTGAGTCGCGCCCGGTTTGAACAGGAGGACCGTCCCCGTCCCGCAGCGAAAGAACACGTGACGGCCGTCTTCCCGGAACAGCACGTCGAGGTCCAGCACCGTCGCGTAAAAGTGCTCGGCCGCCTCAAGGTCGCGGGCGTAAAGCCCAGCCTCCAGCACGAATTTCGGGGGATGAGGCATCGCAGAGAAGGAGGGTTGGATGCGTCGGCCGGGCCTCGTGGATCGGAGGCAGCCGCCGGTGGGGCAGTGCGTTCAGGAGAAGGTGACTGCCACGATCGGGGAGGGACTCGGATCGGGCCGCCACGCTGGCGTCTCGTAATCGTGGGCTACCATCTTCCGAAAGAGGACCGACATTTACAACTTTGGCTTTGCTGAAAAAGGTCTTCGGAGCGCAGAGAAGGCCGGTTTGTGGCGTTTGATTGGGAGCGAAATCGTCCGAAATCGGCTTCTTCAGTGCAGCCAACTTTGGTCTCGCGAACTGGATTCGCTTCGGTCTTTTTTGCCAACAGCCCATCGGTCCCCACTATCAGAGCAGTGCACCGAGTCCCACCACGAGGGCGACCGGCACCAGTGGAAGACTGAGGCCCGTGGCGAGGACGACGAGCAGAAGAGGCGCAGGCGTGATGAACCGGATCAGGGTTCCATACCGGAGGAGCAGGGCGCGGTGTCGGTCACAATCGCAGATGGGGACGACGGGGGAAGAGGAGGTGGACGAGCGCGTGGAGTTCGAGGCCGAACGGGAGGTACCCGATAAAGCCGATCATAGGCATCTCGAACACGTGCCAGAAGTTGACGCCGGGGGCATCGTAGGTCCAGTACGGGTAGGCGTAAGCGTTCCACATCTCCCAGAAGAACCCACAGACGAGCGTTCCCAGCGCCAGGCTCACGACGGGGCGCCAGTCGCCCGCAGCGGTGTGATCGAGCAGGGTGTGGCGGCCGAGGGCGTGGTTCAGGGGCACCGTCAGGAAGAAGGCGCAGCCCCAGGTGAGGGGATAGAAGGAGCGGGGCCAGCGCCAGAGCAACGCCAGCATGACGAGCCCCACGATCACGAACGCGACCAGGAGGCCGCGCGTGGGTCGCAGCCGATGTCCGTTCTTCAACTGATCGACCCAATCGAACGAGCGGACGAGCTCGGCGGTGCCCAGCACGGCCGGGATCACCGTGGAGAAGGCAATCGACGCCAGGAGGCCGTACT
>CAZSBW010000386.1:0-3443 GCA_964604815.1 uncultured Salinivenus sp.
CTCCTGCCGGTGGAGACGGAGAAGGCACCGTGCACACGACCAACTGCTCTCTTCGTTGCTCTCAATCCTTACCCGGATCTATGAAGCGCAGAAAGGGAATTCAGACACTGGAAGCTCGCCAAGAACCGTGGGACTTCGTCATTGTCGGCGGGGGGGCGACGGGCCTCGGCTGTGCCGTCGAGGCGGCCGCCCGGGGCTACGACGTGCTCCTCCTCGAGATGCACGACTTCGCGAAGGCCACGTCCAGCCGTTCTACGAAGCTGGTACACGGGGGCGTTCGATACCTCGAACAGGGCAACGTCTCACTCGTCCTCGAAGCCCTTCAGGAGCGCGGTCTGCTCCAACAAAATGCCCCGCACCTCGTCAAGAACCTCTCCTTCATCGTTCCCAACTACAGCTGGTGGGAGGGCCCGTACTACGGAATTGGCCTAAAGCTCTACGACGTGCTGGCCGGCCGTCAGAACTTTGGCCGGTCGGAGCACCTCAGCCGTGAGGAAACCCTCGAACGCCTGCCCACGATCGAGCCCGAAGACCTTCGCGGCGGCATTATCTACTACGACGGCCAGTTCGACGACGCCCGTCTGGCGGTGAACATGGCCCAGACCGCCGTCGAACAGGGCGGTGTCGCCATCAACTACATGAAGGTCACCGACCTCCTAAAGTCGAATGGGAACGTGATCGGTGTTCAGGCCCGGGACGAAGAAACGGGGACCCCCCACGAGATTGAAGCCCGAACCGTTATCAATGCCACCGGCATCTTCACGGATACCATCCGTGAGATGGACAACCCCGACGCCCCCTCGACCCTCCGGCCCAGCCAGGGCACGCACATTGTCCTGGATAAGTCATTTTTGCCCGGGGACAGCGCAATCATGGTCCCCAAAACGGATGACGGCCGCATTCTTTTCGCCATTCCGTGGAACAACCGCATTGTCGTGGGCACCACCGACGTGCCCGTCGACGACGTGAGCCTGGAGCCGACGCCCACCGCCGAGGAACTGGACTTTCTCCTGGAGCACGCCCAGCGCTACCTCGTCAACGATCCCGGCCCCGAGGACGTGCTCAGCGCCTTCGCCGGCATCCGGCCCCTGGTGGCTCCCCCCGACAGCAGCGGCGGGGAAACGGCCGACATCTCCCGCGAACACCAGCTCCACGTCTCCGACTCCGGGCTCGTCACCATCTCCGGCGGAAAGTGGACGACTTACCGGAAGATGGCGGAGGATACCATCGACGAGGCGGCCCTGCACGCCGGCCTCGAGGAACGCTCCTCCGCAACCCGCAACCTGAACATCCACGGCTGGCACGATCATCCCGAGAAATTCGACGACCTGGCGGCGTACGGCTCGGACGCCATTCCGCTCCGCGAAATGATGAACGAACGCCCCCCCCTCCAGCCCCTCCTCGACGACCGTCTCCCCATCCGGGGCGCCCAGGTGGTATGGGCCGTCCGACACGAGATGGCCCGCAGCGTCGAAGACGTGCTCGCCCGCCGCACGCGCTGCCTCCTCCTCGACGCCCAGGCGAGCATCGACGCGGCGCCGCGCGTCGCCGAACTGATGGCCGAGGAGCTGGGCCGCGACGATAAGTGGCAGCAGGAACAGGTGGAGGCGTACACCAACCTCGCTCAGGACTATTGCATGCCCGAAACGGCGGTCTCGTGAGGAGGCATGGGTACGCGGAAGAAATACGGCAACCGTTCGGCGAACAACGGCCCGGCTTCCTCTTCAACCTACGTGCCGTCCCGCCGTACAACGAGCCGTCCGATTGTCTTGCCCCCCAATCCCTCCGGCGGCCGTGTCGCTTCGCATTCGCCCTACTCAGTGGACGCTCGGGGTTGCCGTCGTCCTTTCCACGCTCCTCAGCGCCCCGCTCCTCCGCGCCGCGGATCTGCCGACGGACACGACCCAGTCGCCCGACAAGTACTGGATCCTGCTGGCCGAGCGCCCGGACACGGACGCCACCGGACCGGACGTCTGGACGGAGCCGGTGGCGACCTCCTACCTCGCCCGCCTTCGGGCCCACGATGTCCGCCCCGTCGTCACGAGCCGCTGGCTCCACGCCGTCAGTGCCCGACTGACCCCTGCTCAGCGCCAATGGATCCGCACGCGCTCCTTCGTGCAGACGGTCCGCCCGGTGGCGCGGGGACGCGTCACCGCCCCGGCGGATCCGCCCTCCCCGGCCTGGACGGGGCTCGACGCGACGAGGCCGCCCCCCGACAGCCTTGACTTCGGCCCGTCCCGCGCCCCCCTCGACCGCATCAACGCCGTCGCCCCGATGGAGCGCGGGCTCGATGGGCGGGGGGTCCGGATCGGGTTTCTCGACGCCCACTTTCGCGGCTTGTACCACCCGGCCTTCGGTGCGCTGCGCCGCGACGATCGGATGATTGCCCTCCGCAATTTTACCGAGGGCCGACAGAGCGGCAACCACGGCGCGGGCGTGGCGTCGGTCACCGTGGGCCACGATCCCGGCACGCTCGTGGGCCCGGCCCACGGCGCCAAGGTGCTGAGCGCGACCACCGAGTACACCCCCTTCGAGCGCAACGTAGAGGAAGACTATTTCGTGGCGGGCCTGGAGTGGCTGCACCGACGCGGCGCCGACGTGGTCAACGTGTCGATTGGATACAACACGTTCGACGAGGGACAGAGCGACTACACGCCCGACGACTTGGACGGGGATACGGGCATCACGACCCGCGCCGTAGACCGGGCCGCCCAACTCGGCGTCACGGTGGTGGTGAGCGCCGGCAACAGCGGCTGCGCCTCGCCCGACTCGTGCTGGTACTACGTCAACACGCCGGCAGACGCCGACTCAGCCATTACGGTCGGCGGGATCAATCCCGACTCGACGCTCGCCGACTTCAGCTCGCGCGGCCCCACCGCCGATGGCCGCACAAAGCCGGACGTGGTGGTGCAGGGCAAAAAGGTGACCGCGGCGTGGAAGGAGGACGGCTACGCGCAGGTGGGCGGCACCTCGTTTGCCAGCCCGCAGGTCACCGCCGTGGTCGCCCAGATGCTTCAGGTCAATCCGGCCCTCTCCCCCACCGCGGTCCGGACGCTGCTGCGCCGAACGGCCTCGCAGGCCGACAACCCCGACAATCGACGGGGATGGGGCGTCGTGAATGCGGACGCCGCCCTCCGCGCCGCCGAACGACGAGCCCGCGACAATCCGCCTTCAGCCCTTGAGGTCGAGACGCCCTACGTGGATGCCCACTCGACACAACTCACGATCCCCGTCCGCGTCCCCGCCGCCGCGTCCACCGTACACCTCTCGCTCCAAACGCCCCTCGGGAAAACAGTCGCCTCGAAGCAGTACGACGTGCGCCCCGGTCCCAACTGGCTCACGACGACCATTCACGCCCTTCCCGCCGGACTCTATTGGTACCGTGTCCGCGGGGCCGAGCGCATCGAAACCGGTACGGTGAGCTGGCAAGGATCCCCGCGTTA
>CAZSBW010000387.1:0-3425 GCA_964604815.1 uncultured Salinivenus sp.
GGCCGCAGCCGACCCTGGTTCCCCACTTCCAAAAGCCCGACGCTCGCCGTGTCCGCCGTGCCCGTCTCCCCGGTTTCCACCCGAAGCCCACCCTGCCCGGTCACCAAGAGCCGCTCCCCAGCCAACTCCAGAAGCTTGGCCCCCGACTCGACGGTCACGTCCGTCGAATCATTGTCTCCCACGTTCAGCGTCCCCCGCACGTCGAGGGTCCCGGCCACCGCGATCGGCAGGTCCCCCGTCCCCGAAATGCTCCCGAGTTGGAGCATCGCCGAGGTGTCGGCCTCCAGCCGCGCGTCATCCGTGAACCGCTGGGCTGTGTCCGGTTCGATCCGTAGCTGGTTTCGACGAACCCGATAGGCACCGCTCGTCTGCGCGAGGGTTCCGTCCGCATCGACCAGCGTGCCGTTCAAAAGCAGGTTCTCCGTCGCGTCTGCCTCAATCAGACCGGTGTTCTGCACTTGCCAGCGCAGATTGACGTTGTTTCCGCCGTTGGGATCGGCATACCGGAAAGTGCCCCGATTTACGATCCGAGGCGGGCTCGACGATCCGGAGGCAACGTTGAAGTTCGGGCTCTCCTGAATCTCAAAAAGCGCCCCGCTCCCGATCACGAGCCGAGCCCCGTTGGCTCCCTCAATGTTGCTCCCGTCACTTTCGAGGCCGGTCTCCCCACCCGGAAGAACCAACGCCCGCTCGTCGAGGACGCGGCCGCCGCCGCTTTTGATCGTAAAGCCTCGCTCGGCGAAGGTCGTGTCCGACCCTCGCATCGTCCCTCCATTCCACCGAAGCGTGTCCCGAGCCACCAGCGCACTGTCGCTCTCAAACAGGGCCTGGCTATCGGTAAAGCGCGTCTCCCCGGTCGCCTCCAGCACCACGCTCGGCCGCAGCCGACCCTGGTTCCCCACTTCCAAAAGCCCGACGCTCGCCGTGTCCGACCTTCCTGCCTCCCCAGTCTCGACCCGAAGTCCGCCCTTCCCAGTTACCAGCAGCCGCTCCTTACCCAGCTCCAGAAGGTGGCTCCCCGATTCGACGGTCACGTCCGTCGAGTCCCCGTCTCCCACGTTCAGCGTCCCTCGCACGTCGAGCGTCCCCGCCACCGCGATTGGCACGTCCCCCGAAAAGGAAGCACTCCCGAATTGAAGCGTCGTGGAGGTGTCGGCCTCCAGGTACGAATCCGCCGTAAACGTGTGGGCCGTGTCCGGCTCAATCAACATCGTGCCCGTCTTCACGCGATAGGTTCCCTCGGCCTGTCCGAGCGTCCCGCTCGAATCGACCATCACACCGGCCAACTGAAGGTCCGTGCCGGTGTCCCCGCTCTTTTCAATCGTGCCGGTATTCTGAACCTGCCAATCGATTGTCGTGGTGCCGCCCGAGCTTTCGAGGACCCGATAGGTTCCCCGGTTCACGAGCCGGGGCGGACCGGTCGACTCGGTGTCAATCACGAAGTACGGGTTCTTCCGAGTCTCGAACGTCGCTCCCTCCTCAATGACCAGCTGCGCCCCATCCGCTCCCCGAAAGTCCCCGAACGTGTTGTGCACGCCCGTCTCCCCGCCCGGCACGACCATCTTCGTGCCCCGAAGGGTCACGTCATTGGTCACGTAAAAGCCGCGTTCGGCTCGCACCGTATCCGTCCCCGCGATCTCTCCCCCGTTCCACCGAAGCGTGTCCCGCGCCACCAGCGCACGGTCGCTCGTAAAGAGCGCCCTGTTGGCCTTCAAACGAGTCTCCCCCTCCGCTGCCAGCACCGTGCTCGGCTCCAACCGGCCCTCAAAACCGATTCGCACGCCGCCGACCGTCACCGTGTCCGGGGTCGCCACCTCTCCCGTGTTGACGAAGAGCTGGCCGTGATTGGTCGCCCGCACCTCTTCTTCCCCCAGGGCCTGAAGGTACGCCCCCGACTCGACGGTCACCGACGTCGAATCTCCTTCTCCCACGTTCAGCGTTCCCTGCACGTCGAGCGTCCCGGCCACCGCGATCGGCGTGTTCGAACTGACCGGGCTTGCCATCTCGAGGGTGGCGCCGGCGTCGGCCTCCAATCGCGAGTCGGTGGTGAACGTCGTCGAGGAATCCGGCCAAAACTGGATCTGCGCCGACTGCGCGCGGTAGGTTCCCGTCGCCTGCCCGAGGGTACCCTGCGCGTCGACCAGGGGGCCTAAGAACCGGAGGGCGCTCGTCCCCGTCGTCTCGATGAGTCCGTCGTTTTGGACGTTCCACTCGATGCTATTCGTGGACCCGGAGGTGTCGCCGTGCCGGTAGGTCCCCTTGTTCACGATCTTCGGCGCGTCGGTCGTGCCGGAGGGGAGGATAAAGCGCCCGGTAAGTCGATGCTCGAAGACCGCCCCGTTCCGAATTTCGAGAACGGCGCCCCCGGTTCCCTTGAACGGATCAACGGACGTGCCGGAATACACCCCGGTCTCCCCGGCGGCAAGCACGAGACGACGCCCGTCCAGGAGGACGTCGTTGCCATCGCCTGCCGTGATGTAAAAGCCGCTCTCCGCGAGAACCGTCCCGCTTCCCGCCATCGTGCCCCCGTCCCAGCGAAGCGTGTCCTGGACCGTCAGCGTGCTGTCGCCCGCAAGCGTGCCCTCATCGTGCTTGTACCGTCCGGTCGTCGTAAGGCTGTCCAGCAGTTCGAGCCTCGCGTTGCCAGCGTCCATTCTGAGACTGTCCACCGTGCGGGCCGTGCTGACCTCGATTGTGTCATCCACGAAAATCTCCACGTTGTCCCCCGGGCCGGGCACCGTGCCCGCGTCCCAGTTGCTGGCGTTTCCCCAGGAGACGCCGTCGCCGTTGCCCGTCCACGAGATTTGGGCGTGGGCGAGATGGGGAAGCGTGAGTGTGAGAAGGACGAGAAAGAGAAAAGTAACGAACCGTTTCATAGGGACCGACGGCGCGTCAATGACGGGATATCAAGCAGGCGGATTGTCGCGTCCGAAAACTGGAACGCGCCCCAGCGGAGAAAAGGAGCGATCCCGGCCCTTCCCAAAACCGATCGAGAATAATCAATTTCCGGGTTAGGACACGAAACGCAGGAATCAAGGGAGGACCGATTCTGACATTACCCCCGTGGAATTCGACATTGTGGGGGTCGGGGAACGCGTCTTGTTTTGATGTTCTCGAGGCCCCCTTCTTTGCAGAACTGGAGCCAACGGGCAACAATGTGGCGATGGACGCCGAGCCGACGCGCTTCGGCGGTCGTCCTTACCGGTCTCCAGAAGAAGCCCCTGAAAGCGGCGGTGGACTTGAGCGTCTCGCTCCTTGCAAACAGGCCGCTCGAACCGTTGCCCCCGATTCGGGACCTCCGGGAAGGTTGTACATGGCAGTTAGCTACCGGACAGTTTTCGGCGATAATCGGTTAGTGTCCCGAAAAATCCCGGATTTCAGGCACGTCATCCCGAATGCTTTCGTGGATCTCTCCGAAATCGGTG
>CAZSBW010000388.1:0-3424 GCA_964604815.1 uncultured Salinivenus sp.
CTCCTGCTGGAGCCGCCGCTGGATGCGACCTACGACGCGGTGAAGGACGCGACGGATTATTTCCAACGAAGTTGAGCTTGGAACGAGCAGGTCTCGGTAGAGCGTTTCGTCCCAAGGGGTTACGAGGGGCGGAATATTCTCCTATACTGATTGCCGAGGTACACATAGGTTATACTGCTGGGTGCTTACGTTAGCACCATGCACTCGCTGCTTCAGGGAGCGAATGATGAGCTTGCAGGGGGGCATCCTCCTTGTGCCTGTTCTGTCTCCATCATACCGATGCCCGACATTTTTCTGCACATTCCTAAAACCGGAGGCATGAGCGCTCAAACAGCTCTAAAGTGGGTGTACGGGCCTGGATCCGTCCACCACGTGCCTTCCGGGGATCATAAGCTTAGTCAGTGGAAAGCGAACGAAGCATCGAAGCGTGTTCAGGCCCAGGATCTCGTCACGGGGCATGCACCGTACGGCATCCACCGTCATCTTGTGGGGCAATGCCGGTACTTTACTATTCTTAGAGATCCAATCAAGCGAGTCGTGTCGCACTACTTCTATCACCGCGCGCGATATCCAAAATCTCTCTTGTCGTCTCTTTCATTGCAAGAGTTTCTTCTGAGCGAGCACTCCATCGCCGACCCTAACCGGCAGGTTCGATTTCTCTCTGCCGCCGATCCGAGGGCTGATCCCGAAGCTGCTCTTGCCACTGCAAAGAACCGTCTCCAACACGACTTCGCTGCCTTTGGGCTCACCGAACGTTTCGATGAAAGTCTTCTTCTATTTCGACGGCAGCTTGGGTGGACGCGCATGCCCTTCTACGTCTCCCGGAACGTAAATACCAACCGCCCCTCGATCGAGGAACTGCCTAAGGACGCCGTTGAGGCTGTACGTGCCCAAAATCGACTTGACTTGGCTCTATACCGCTTTGCCTGTGAGCGATTTGAGACGGTGTGGGAAGAGGTAGCCGAGGAGGTCGAGCAAGAACTGCGCTGCTTTCGACGGTGGAACAAACTTGTTCAGGTCGTGGCTCCACCTCTTCTCTGGTTGTACCGAAACGGAAGACAACTCTTCACCTAAGGCGGTGCGCAGCATCACCCAACAGTACTGCCGACCGTGGGCGGCTGTCGTTTTCCATCCAATGGCGCTTCATTTGCCTGATTCGTACGGTACTGATCCGTGCATGGGTAGGGAAACTACATTCTCCGTTCGGGGAGGACCGTGGTATGCTGCCAGTCGGGACCGTCTTTAGCAACCCATTCACATATCAGTAATGACGCCCACGGCAAGTGAATTCCATCGTTATCCTCTTCACGTTTTCGAAGGAAATCAGTGGATCGTATCACAGAGAAAGCCGAGACATGAATGGTCTCAGCCCCAAGTGATTGAGAGCATCGGTTGTCTCGATTTGATGGATCGAAGGGCCAGCTGCTTTCCGATGCACCTCAATCCCGAGGCGGGCGGCGGGGACCTCTTCAGCCAGCCGAGCGCGGACGGGGCCGACGGCGAGCCGATCCCCAACCTGTCGGACGCCGCCGAGGGCTACCTGGACGAGGTGGGCGGGACCGTCGAGACGCTCTTCTACCACACGATTGCAGTCCTGCACGCGCCCACGTACCGGCAGGAGAACGAAGGTGCGCTGCGGCAGGACTGGCCCCGCGTCCCGCTGCCGTCGGACGGGGACGTGCTGGCCCGCAGCGCGGAGCTGGGCCGGGAGGTGGCCGCGCTGCTGGACGTGGAGCAGGCGGTCGAGGGCGTGACGCATGACCTTCGCCCCGAGCTGAAGCCGCTGGGCGTGCCCACGCCGGTCCAGGGCCGCGGCCAGCTCTCCCGCGAGGAGTTTGCGGTGACGGCGGGGTGGGGATACACGGCGCACCACGGCGCCACGATGCCGGGCGGGGCGAGACGACGGAGCGGGTGCCGTCGCCGGAGGAGGAGGCCGCCCTGCCGGACGGGGCCGCGGAGCGGTGGGGGACCGCGACGCTCGACGTGTACCTCAACGAGGACGCCTGCTGGCGCCACGTGCCCGAGCGGGTGTGGGCGTACACGCTGGGCGGCTATCCGGTGATCAAGAAGTGGCTCAGCTACCGCGAACAGGACGTCCTGGGCCGCCGCCTGCGGCTGGGGGAGGTGGAGCACGTCACGAACATGACCCGCCGCATCGCCGCGCTCCTCCTGCTGGAGCCGCCGCTGGATGCGACCTACGACGCGGTGAAGGACGCGACGGATTATTTCCAACGAAGTTGAGCTTGGAACGAGCAGGTCTCGGTAGAGCGTTTCGTCCCAAGGGGTTACGAGGGGCGGAATATTCTCCTATACTGATTGCCGAGGTACACATAGGTTATACTGCTGGGTGCTTACGTTAGCACCATGCACTCGCTGCTTCAGGGAGCGAATGATGAGCTTGCAGGGGGGCATCCTCCTTGTGCCTGTTCTGTCTCCATCATACCGATGCCCGACATTTTTCTGCACATTCCTAAAACCGGAGGCATGAGCGCTCAAACAGCTCTAAAGTGGGTGTACGGGCCTGGATCCGTCCACCACGTGCCTTCCGGGGATCATAAGCTTAGTCAGTGGAAAGCGAACGAAGCATCGAAGCGTGTTCAGGCCCAGGATCTCGTCACGGGGCATGCACCGTACGGCATCCACCGTCATCTTGTGGGGCAATGCCGGTACTTTACTATTCTTAGAGATCCAATCAAGCGAGTCGTGTCGCACTACTTCTATCACCGCGCGCGATATCCAAAATCTCTCTTGTCGTCTCTTTCATTGCAAGAGTTTCTTCTGAGCGAGCACTCCATCGCCGACCCTAACCGGCAGGTTCGATTTCTCTCTGCCGCCGATCCGAGGGCTGATCCCGAAGCTGCTCTTGCCACTGCAAAGAACCGTCTCCAACACGACTTCGCTGCCTTTGGGCTCACCGAACGTTTCGATGAAAGTCTTCTTCTATTTCGACGGCAGCTTGGGTGGACGCGCATGCCCTTCTACGTCTCCCGGAACGTAAATACCAACCGCCCCTCGATCGAGGAACTGCCTAAGGACGCCGTTGAGGCTGTACGTGCCCAAAATCGACTTGACTTGGCTCTATACCGCTTTGCCTGTGAGCGATTTGAGACGGTGTGGGAAGAGGTAGCCGAGGAGGTCGAGCAAGAACTGCGCTGCTTTCGACGGTGGAACAAACTTGTTCAGGTCGTGGCTCCACCTCTTCTCTGGTTGTACCGAAACGGAAGACAACTCTTCACCTAAGGCGGTGCGCAGCATCACCCAACAGTACTGCCGACCGTGGGCGGCTGTCGTTTTCCATCCAATGGCGCTTCATTTGCCTGATTCGTACGGTACTGATCCGTGCATGGGTAGGGAAACTACATTCTCCGTTCGGGGAGGACCGTGGTATGCTGCCAGTCGGGACCGTCTTTAGCAACCCATTCAC
>CAZSBW010000389.1:0-296 GCA_964604815.1 uncultured Salinivenus sp.
TGGGGAGGCCCTGAATCCCACACAGTTCTTCGTCCCGGACATGACCCCGAATGCGTACCACGCACTGAAAGACCACGAATAGGGCCACGAGGCCCCGTTTGAGGATGCCGCTGTCCTGGGCGTGAAGGGGACCATGCGTTGAACGTGGTTTCCTACTGCCGTCTCAAGTAACCCGTTTTGGGAGAGAGGCAGCAGTGGGAAGCTGGTGAGCCTGCACGGGAGGCACAGGCTGCCTCTGGCGAAGGCGCACACTGACGTCGGGTGTCGCCCCGAACGGACTCGAAGCGGTCGTCGGG
>CAZSBW010000389.1:306-3414 GCA_964604815.1 uncultured Salinivenus sp.
CGGGCGCGGACGGCTCCGTCGTTTCGTCTTCTCCCTGTGAGTCGGCCTCGACAATTGTGTCGCTGGCTTCGGGCGGTGGAGAAGACGGTTCGTCTGTCTGGACCCCATCTTCGACCTGGGCCGAGCGGACCTCTCCGTCTCCGGACGGAGAGACAGGGTCGGGGTCGGAAGAAACGGATTGTTCGAACGGGTTGGACAATCGAGACGCCGGGTCGGAAGAGGCCCCCCTGTCTGAGGACGGAGAGGTGGACACCATCTCCGTCGAGGAAAAGACCTTTTTCAGCGCCGGGATGCGTTCGGCGGTGCTACAGATGCCCCCCTCAAAGTCTGCTCCGTCTTCGATGGTAAGCGCATCGCCGCACAGGATGCCGTTCACCACAGAGGACCCGAGCAGGATGAGACTTTCGTGAGCACAAAGAATTCCCTCCGCGCGACCGCTGATCCGAATCGAACGGGCCTGTACTTCTCCCTGAATCTCTCCCTCCTCCGTCACGTGAACGTGGCCTTTGGTTCGGACGTCCCCGTCGAGCATCCCGTCAACGCGGAGGTCGTCCTCTTCGAGATCGAGCACCCCTTGGATCGTCGATCCTTGCCCGATAACTGAAAGAGCCGAAGAGGATTTGGAACGCTGGTGTTCGTCAGACGAGTCGCTCAAGAAGTCAAACATTGGAGTTATGAGTCATTCAGGGAAAGAAGGTTGGTGAAGAGTCGCGCCCCCGTACTACACGTTCTCCTGTTCGAATATCGTGACGGACGTGTTGGCATTCCCAAGGTCGAGGCCAACAGCATGGTCCGTATTCCTCCCATTCACGCTGGCGGAGTGTAGCGCATACCCTCGGCCCACGTGCGTGACCGGATCCGGTACCACCTGTAAGCACAAAATCTCTCCCAACTCGTCATTAAACGCGTCCACGAGGTCGGTGTAGAGGGAGCCCCCTCCGGCAAGGTACATCTTGCGGGCCTGTCCGAAGTCGCTGTCCTCGAAGGCTTTTTCGAGAGTGGGAGAGATGACGTCTTTGTAGTAGGTCTGGAGCACTTCCCGCCGAAGTTCTGAGAGGTCGTACTGCTGACGACCGGCAACGACGGAGCCCTGACGCATTATCATGTCGATTTGATGCTCCGTGAGCATGTCCAGGTAGTGCTTCTCACGAAGTCGCCTGGTAAGCATCGACGTTGCGTAGCGAAGGCCCCGCCCACTCGTTGCTGTCCGTTGGACTGGGCCAGAGGGAAGGCTCAGGACAGATTCGAATGTACCATACCCCAGTGAAACCGCGAAGAAGGGGTCCCGCTCCTGGAGGTCTCCCCGACGAGTGGCAGTGACGTGCCCCTCGATCTCCGGAATGACCTCGACCGTCGAGACCGTCAGATCGAGGGTCGAGTGTTCCCTTTTGCCAAACGGACGACCGTCGAACTCGATACGCTTTTCGCCCTGAAGAAGTCTACGTGCATCCTGTCGGTGAACCTGGTACGTTGAGTAGGGAAAGCCGGTCGTCAACGTCAGTGGCGAGTCGGTCCCGCCCGCTTTCGTCACGATAAGTCCTGCCCGCATGAGCAGACGATAGTCGAGGTCGGACGGAGCATTGTTTATTCCCTTGTGGGGGGCCGTTCCTTCACGCATGGCGAGGTCGCCCACGACGTATCGCTCGTCGTCGACTTGGACCTTCAAGCCCTCGAGAGGGCGGTCGGCCACGCCGACAAGTTCGTCCGCATTGGTTTCGAAGACACTGGGAAACGACCTCGTTTTGAACATTGGACTTGCAAGTATAGTGAAGAATGGAAGCGAACGACGGCAACCGATGTCCTGAATGCGGTAAGGCGTACAGGCAAGGACGTAGGGGCTCACCAAGCGAGGAAAGCACCGTTCTTTCTGGCTGCAATAAGAGTGCCGAGCGTGCAGTGGGGAGTCGGGGCAGGGGCCTGGCCCCGTGCGCCCGCCGGTGGGGGAAGTGGGAACCTGTCGTGTCGCCGCTTCTGCTCTGGAGTAACCTGCCAGTGCATTGTTATCGACACGACTGCTCCGACATTAAGTCCTTGGGAGAGCTCCCACTATGGCCGCCCGCGGCGGTCTCTGAGAGCCGGTTCTTCGTTCCAAGGAGGTCTTCGACGATCGATTCGTGGCGGTGGGAGACGGAAAGAGAGGCAAAAATCAACCGGGGGCTCGCCCGGTGGGATCGGTGTCGAGGGGAGAACGAACGAGACTACGTTGAGCCCCGCCGGTCTGCTGTACGACGCCCAGGCGAAGAGACTGCCGGAAAGTCTTTCCGGGGCCTGAGCGGTCGATCAACAGGTAGCTCCGGACAATCCTGCCGCTCGACGCCGGCGGTGATCGTTGTAGGCATCCGTGAGGACGGCCATCGGAAGATGCGCGGCTTTAAAGTCGCCTTGCGCGAGACCGAGGAGAGCTGGAAAGGGTTGTTCGAGGAGCTAAAGGCCCGTGGGCTCCGGCGCGTCCGGAATGGAACTCAGGCTGTCAGCGATGAAAATCTGGACGTGGAGGTTCCGGTCCGGACCGACGACGTCCGCACCACCCAGGGGGCCCTCGAGGAGGAGAAGGCATCGGTGGAGCAGCGCGTGGAAGAGGCCATCCAGGAGTCTGAGCAGCAGAAGGAGCGCCTGCAAGAACGCGTCGACACCATGCTGGCGGCGATCGGCCGCTTCGCGGACGGAGACCTCACCGTCCGCCTCCCCACCGACCGTGAGGGAGCGATCGGCCGTCTCTTCGAAGGGTTCAACGAGGCGGGGGCCGGCCTCCGCTCCATTGTGGAGCGGGTCCGAGAAGCGGCCGCCTCCACCGCTGCGGCGACCGCTCAGATCAGCAGCTCCTCCGAGCAGATGGCCGCCAGCGCCGAGGAGCAGTCCGCCCAGGCCGAGGAGCAGTCCACCACCAGTGAGGAGATTGCTCGGAGCGTCGAGTCGGTTTCGACGGCCGCGCGGGAGTCGGCCGCCGGTGTGACGGAGGTCTCGGACACCGCCAGTCGCCTGAGAACGCTCAGCGAGGAGCTCGAGACGACAGTCCAACAGTTCACCATTGGGCGTTCTGACAGTCACAATCAGGGCCCGGCGACCCAGTCGGCCGAACGGCCAGCGGCGTCCTCTACCAGTGACGTT
>CAZSBW010000390.1:0-3399 GCA_964604815.1 uncultured Salinivenus sp.
CTATCATGGACCCAGCTGCTCTCGCTTATCTCGCTGCAGGACTCGGTGCCGGCATTTCCGCTGTCGGCGCAGGCATCGGAATTGGCTGGCTGGCCAGCTCGTCGATGGACGGCGCGGCTCGCCAGCCCGAAGCCATCGGCGACATCCGAGGCCTGATGATTGTAGCCGCCGCCCTGATTGAGGGTGTGGCGCTGTTTGCGCTCATCATCTGCCTGCTTCTGGTTTTCCTCGTCGGCTAACCGACGATCTCTTTTAGGACCCCGCACTCGCTCCTCGCGTCCGGTCGGCCTTCCTCCTCGTCTTGAGAGAACATTTGCCCAGGAGCACGGGCGGAGCCGGTGGGCCTGCGGGCGTGCGTGCCGGGCGATGCCCGGAGCCTTGCGCTCGTTCCGTCCTCCTCGTATAGTCCCTATGTTGTCATGACTGCCCTGCTTGCTCAGAGCCTTATCAAACCCTCGGTGGGGCTCATCTTCTGGAAGTCGATTGCCTTCCTGCTTTTCCTCTACGTGCTCTACCGCTACGGCTGGGGGCCGATTACCGAGTCGATGGAGCAGCGCGAAGAGGAAATCGATAGCTCCATCCGGCGGGCCGAGCAGGCGCTCGAAGAGGCCAAGGAAATGCAGAAAGAAAACGAAGAGGCGCGGCGCGAGGCTGAGAGGGAGGCGCAGAAGATCCTTCGCGAGGCCCGCGAATCGGCCGAGGAACTGCGCGAAGAAGAGGAGGCCAAGACCCGCAAGCGCATTCAGCAAATGCAGGAGCAAGCCCAGGCCGAAATCGAGCGCGAAAAGCAGGCGGCCCTCCAGGAGCTGCGCGATGAGGTGGCCGACCTGGCCATCCAGGCCGCTCGGAAAATCATCGAGGAAGACTTGGATGCCGACCAGCACCGCCAGCTCGTCCACGATGCCCTCGACGACTTCCCAACCAATTGATGCGTTGGACGGTTGGAACGTTTGGAAGTTGAACGTTCCAACGCTCTGACGTTCAACCTTCCAATCCCAGTAGTTGTATGAGCCAGCGCACTGTTGCCCGGCGCTACGCCGGCGCGCTTTACGGAGAGGCCGAGGAGACCGGCGTGCTTGAGTCCGTTGACGACGACGTCCTCATGCTGCGTGAAAGCCTGGAATCGAACGGGGAACTCGCGCGCTTCTTCGAGAGCCCGGTCATTCCCCAGGAGAAGAAAGACGCGGTGGTCCGTGAGCTGTTGTCGGACCGGATTGAGGGATTGACCCTGCGCTTCCTTCGGCTACTGATCCGGAAGGATCGGGAGACCATGACGAAGCCGATCCTCGACCAGTACCAGGTCCTGCGGGACCAACAGCGTGGCATTGTAGACGCCGAAGTGACGGTGGCGCGGCCGCTGGCCGATGACGACCGCGAGGCCATCGTCGAGGCGCTGGAGGAGAAAACCGACAAAACCATTCGGCTGCACGTGGAAGAGGATGCCGATCTGATTGGAGGCCTTGTCATTCGGATTGGCGACCATGTGTTTGATGGCAGTGTGCGCAACAGGCTGACCAATCTGCACGACCGGCTGCGCGAATCGGCCCTCTCCCTCGACACCAACGGACAGGCAGCGTAGCCGAGCAGGGGTTCTGCAGTGCTCCGGCAACTCAGGGTCGACGATCGTCGGCCCCTCTGATTTCGACGACTCGATCAACTGATTTTCGAGCATCTATGTCTAACGGCTCCATTCAACCCGACGAAGTCACCGACGTCCTCCGCCGCGAGCTCGGCAACTTTGAAACTGAAGCGGAGGAGTACGAGGCCGGTACGGTCCTTGAAGCCGGCGACGGAATTGCGACCCTCTATGGCCTGAGCAACGTCGAGGCCGGCGAGCTCGTGGAGTTTCCCGAGCAAAACGTGGACGGGATGGTTCTGAACCTCGAGGAGGACAGCGTCGGCGTCATTCTTTTTGGCGACGTCGATGCGGTGAGCGAGGGCGATGAGGCCCGCCGCACGGGACAGATCGCCTCGGTGGGCGTCAACGAAAACATGTTGGGTCGCGTTATCGACCCGCTTGGGCGCCCGCTCGACGGGCAGGGCCCAATTGAGGGCGAGAAGATGACGCTCCCGCTGGAGCGGAAGGCGCCCGGTGTAATCTACCGCCAGCCCGTGGAGGAGCCCCTTCAGACGGGCATTAAGGCCATCGACTCGATGATTCCGATCGGGCGGGGCCAACGGGAGCTCATCGTCGGGGACCGGCAGACCGGAAAGACCGCTCTCCAGGTCGACGCGATCATCAACCAGAGGGACACGCACGATCCGGAGGTTGACAGCGGCGATCCGGTCTACTGCGTGTACGTGGCTGTGGGACAGAAAGACTCGACCGTGGCGCAGGTGAAGCGGGACCTGGAGCGCAACGGTGCCATGGACTACACGGTCATCATCAACGCCTCGGCCTCGATGCCGACGCCCCTGCAGTACATCGCGCCGTTTGCCGGTGCCTGCATTGGGGAGTACTTCCGCGACACCGGTCGCGACTCGCTCGTCTGCTACGACGATCTCTCGAAGCAGGCCGTGGCCTACCGCGAGCTTTCCCTCCTGCTGCGCCGCCCGCCCGGACGAGAGGCGTACCCCGGCGACGTGTTCTACCTTCATAGCCGCCTGCTGGAGCGAGCCGCCAAAATCATCAACGACGATGAGGTGGCCTCGCAGATGAACAACCTTCCGGAGCCGCTTCAGGACGAGATTGAGGGCGGCGGGTCGCTCACGGCCCTGCCCATCATCGAAACGCAGGCGGGGGACGTCTCGGCCTACATTCCGACGAACGTGATCTCCATTACCGACGGCCAGATTTATCTGGAGACCGACCTCTTCAACTCCGGCATTCGTCCGGCCATCGACGTGGGCGCGTCGGTGTCCCGCGTGGGCGGCTCGGCTCAGGTTGACGCGATGAAGGAGGTGGCCGGCACGCTCCGCATTGACCTCTCGCAATACCGCGAGCTGGAGGCCTTTGCCAAGTTTGGATCGGACCTCGACGAGTCCACGCAGCAACAGCTTAGTCGGGGCGAGCGCCTCGTCGAGATCCTCAACCAGAGCGAGTTCTCGCCGGTCCCGGTCGAGGAACAGATCGCCATTATCTACGCGGCCATCAACGGCTTCCTCGATCCCGTCCCGGTCGACGCCATCGAGGAGTTCGAGGACGAATACATCGAACGCCTTCGCCTCCGCCACGAGGAGGAGCTCGACGAGATTCGGGAAACCGAGGAGATGTCCGACGCGGCCGAGGAGGCGTTCGAATCGGTCGCCGAGGACCTAGCCGAGGTCTACGCCGAAGAGGAAGAAGAAGAGCAGGAAGACGTGCTTGCTTAACCCGGCTGCCGGCGTTTGGCATGCGGCCTGCCAGCTTCGACCGGTCGTGCCCTCGACGAGGGAGTCATGAGTTGATGAGTCATGAGT
>CAZSBW010000391.1:0-3398 GCA_964604815.1 uncultured Salinivenus sp.
TCGCGTCGATGGCTACGACGATACACTGGTTCCCAAACGCCTCGGCGCCGCGCGTGATGAGGCTCGGGTCCTTCACCGCCGCGGAGTTGATCGCGACCTTGTCGGCCCCGGCCTGGAGCATCGCGCGCATGTCCTCGACCGAGCGCAGGCCTCCGCCCACGGTGAGGGGAATGAAGACCTCGTCGGCGGTCTTGCGCACCACCTCGTGCATGATGTCGCGGCCCTCGTGGGTGGCCGTGATGTCGAGGAAGACGAGTTCGTCGGCCCCGGCGGCGTCGTAGGTGCGGGCCTGCTCTACCGGGTCCCCGGCGTCGCGAATGTCGACGAAGTTGATGCCCTTCACGACGCGGCCCTCATCGACGTCAAGGCAGGGGATGATGCGGTTGGCAAGCGGCATCGAATATCGAAAAATTGCAAATTGGCGGGGGATGTCGAACAGTGTTGCTGATCCTGCTCACGGGCTGTCGGCAGGTCGCAATCACTCTGTCTGAGGAAGTTCGTCGCGGAGGGGGGCCGTGGAGTAGGTGTCGAGGTCGACCTCGTCCTTTTCGTGCCAGGCCCAGAACTGCTGGCAGGGGAAGCGATTTTCGTAGAGGGCCGTGCCCACGATCATAGAGTCGACGCCGTAGGGCTTGAGGGCCTGGATGGAAAGGAGGTCTTCGTAGTCGCCTATGCCCCCGGAGGCCGTGATGGAGACCTCCGACAGATTCCTGCCGAGGGTGCGGTACGCCTGGATGTTCGGCCCGCTCATGGTGCCGTCGCGGCTAATGTCGGTATAGATGATGCGGCGCACGCCACGCGCTTCCATCTCTTGAGCAAATTCGACGGCGTCGAGGCCAGAGCCTTCCGTCCATCCCTCGACGCGGACCTCGCCGTCGCGGGCGTCGATGCCCACCACGATCCGTCGAGACGAAAATTTGTCGATGGCTTCCTCCACCAGGTCCGGATTCTTCACGGCGGCGGTTCCGAGAATGACGCGGTACACCCCCATGTCCAGCGCCGCCTCGATCTGATTCATCGAGCGGAGGCCCCCGCCCAGTTGGATCGGAATGTCGAGCGCATCGCACATTGCACGAATGATGGTCCGGTTGTCGTCCTCATCGCCCCGGGCGGCGTCGAGGTCCACCACGTGCAGGGTCTGTGCGTTCTGCACGCGCCAGAGCTTGGCCATCTTGACCGGGTCGTCGAAGTAGACGGTCTCTTCGTCGTAGTCGCCCTGGTGGAGCTGCACGCAGCGGCCGTCGCGCAGGTCGATGGCGGGGATGAGGAGCGGCATATCGGCGTCTGTGGGTGTGGGCGTGTCGGGGAGAGCCCGGCGTGCGTTCTGCTCTGCGGTGTGCAGTTTCACACACCGGGATCGAGGAAGTTCGACCAGGCTCACTCAAGAAGGCACACTCGGCTTGCCGATACGTGAAGAAGTCTGTAAAGAGGGCTCCGACTCCGGCCGTGCACGGTCCTGGAGATCTGAGATCTCCGCAGCTATCGCGGAACGTTGTTTACGTACTTTCTCGCGGATCGGTAGAGACCGGAAGCGTCGCGAAGTTTTCCAGCAGGCGAAGCCCGGCGGCCTGGGACTTTTCGGGGTGGAATTGGACGCCGTGCACGTTCGCCCGCTGCACGACGGCGGGGAAGTCGTGGCCGTAAGCCGTCGTTGCGAGCACGTCCTCCGGCTTCTCCGCCACGGGGTGGTAAGAGTGGACGAAGTAGACGTAGGCGGGGTCGTCCATGCCGTCGAGCAGCGGGTGTGAGCGGGCGGGCTGGAGGTTGTTCCAGCCCATGTGCGGAACCACGAGGTCGTCTGCTGCGCCATCAGCGGCGTCGTGGAAGTGTTCCACACGGCCCGGGAGCACGCCCAGGCCCTCGTGCACACCCTTCTCGTGGCCGGTCTCGAAGAGCAATTGCATGCCCACGCACACCCCGAGGAACGGCGTGCCGGCGTCGATGGCATCGAGAATGGGGCCCTCCAGGTCGCGGTGCCGGATTTCGTCGATGCAGGCCCCGAAGGCACCCACGCCCGGCAGCACCAGCCGCTCGGCGTCGCGCACGGCCTGCGGGTCGTCCGTTCGGAGCACATCCGCGCCCACTCGCTCCAGGGCCTTCTCGATGGAGCGGAGGTTGCCGATGCCGTAGTCGATGATCGTCGTCATGGGCGTGGGAGAGAGGGAGGATGGGAGCGAAGGAGCAGGGGGCAGACCGAGGGGACGCTGTTTCCGAGGCAAAGAGTGATGCGTGAAACGTGAATCGTGAAAGACGGGCGAGGCCCTCTTCACGCATCACGCTTCACGCATCATTGGTCGTGGGACGGGGACTGATCGGTTCGAGAGCAAATGGCAAGTCTATTCTTCATTCAACTCTTCCGACCGCTGGGTCGCGGTGCCCACGGCGTTGATGAGCATGGTGCGGAGGCCGTGCTCCTCCAGCGAGGACACGGCGGCGATCGCGGTTCCGCCGGGCGTGGTCACCTCATCGCGCAGGATGGCGGGGTGTTTGCCCGTTTCGAGGGCGAGTTTGGCCGCGCCGAACACCGTCTGCGCCGAAAGCTTAGCGGCATCCTTGCGGGACATGCCCTGCTTCACGCCCGCGTCGGTCAGCGCTTCGATAAACATGTAGACGTAGGCCGGGCCGCTGCCGGAGAGGCCGGTGACCGCGTCCATGTGCTCCTCCGGCACGGTCACGACCTCCCCCACGGCCTCGAAAATCTGGCGGGCCACGTCTAGGTGGTCGTCCGAGGCGTACGTGCCCGGAGAGATGGCCGTGGCGCCCGCGTCCACGAGGGCCGGCGTATTGGGCATCGCCCGGATGACGGGCTGGTCCTGCCCGAAGCCGAGCTGGAGCCGTTCGGTGGTGATGCCGGCCAGCACGCTCACGACGAGCACCTCGCGCTCGATGTGGTCGCGGATGTTGGTCACGACCTCGGCGCGGCTCTGCGGCTTGATGGTGAGCAGGACAATGGAGGCCTCCTTCACGGCCTCGACGTTGTCGGTCGTCGTGCGCAGGCCGTCAAATTCCTCGGCCATCTCGTCGAGGGCCGACTCGGTGCGGCGCGTGGCGAGGACGTTTTCCGGGGCGATCAGCTCGCTTTCGATCATGCCGCCGATGAGGGCGCGCCCGATGTTCCCGGCGCCGATGACGGCAACGGTTTCGTCTGAAAGCATGTCCGTTGAGGGTTGGAGCGTTGTGCGTTGAGCGTTAGGGGGATCGTGCTAGAAGAGGGGAGGGAGGCAAGCAAAAGAAATGGCATGCCGCCCCTTCTCCAGGCCAAAACCCACACTCCAAAATCCGAAGTCAGGAGAGGGTTCCTTTGGTGGAGGCGACTTCCGCGTGCTCTGCGCTCCGGCGGACGGCCGCCCGGAGGGCCTGGGCGGTGGCCTTGAAGAGGGCCTCGATCTTGTGGTGGG
>CAZSBW010000392.1:0-3395 GCA_964604815.1 uncultured Salinivenus sp.
CCCGTTCAGTCTGAAGGGTTTGTTCCTGCTCCTTCTGTTCGGTCACGTCCTGGTTGATGCCGATAATCCGCTCGGCCGTGCCGTCGTCGTCCCGAAGGATGACTCCGTGCGATCGAAGGTAGCGGACCGCTCCGTCGTCGGCCCGGCGAAAGCGGTAGGACACCTCGTAGGAACGCTCCCCCTCTTCGACGGCCCGACGCACCGGCTCCTCCAGCTGTTCGAGATCCTCTTCGAGTACCAGCTCCCTCACCAGGTCCGCATCTCGAAACGCCGGATCAGCGTCCAGTCCATAGAGCTCCAGCGACCGCTCGTCCCACAGCACCCGATCGGAGGAAAGGTCCCACTCAAAAGTCCCCGCGTCGGCCGCGTCCAGGGCGAGGTGCAGGCGCTGGTTGGTCTCTCGAAGCTCTCGCTTCTGGTCCTGTAGAACCTTAAGCTCGGTTATATTCCGGCCTTCCGGAACCAAATAGGTCACGTCTCCACTTTCGTCGGTCACCGGTCGGATCGAGAAGTCGATCGTGATCACATCGTCTTCGCCTTGCACATCCACCTCGTAGCGCACAAATTCTCCGCCGGCGGCTCGCTCAATCGCCTCGCGGAGTTCTTGCTGCGTCTCCGCACTGATCTGCCACCAGTAGGTCTCCCAGAAGGGCTTTCCAAGCACGTCCGCCGGATCGAGGCCCCCGAATTCGAGCGCCGTCTCGTTGGCTTCGATGAGCGTACCGTCCGGCTCCAGTAGGCCGACGAACTGATAGGTCTGGTTGAAAATAGCCTCGTATCGCCGCTCGCGATCGCGTTCCCGGGCCTTCCGCTCGGAGATGTCGACCCCGAAGCCGATCCGCCGCCCCTCGCCGAGGGCCACGTTCTTCCAGGTCGTGTCCACGTGCGTCCCGTCGGCCCGCTTCGGGCGGTAATCGCGCCACTCGTCCGGGGCCTCCTCGATGGTGTCCATCACGTCCTGCCGCACCTCCGGATCCGGGTAGCAGTGCTCAAGAAGATCCGTGGGAGAGTCGAGTTCCTCTTCCGTCCAGCCCAGCACCGACTCCACCTGATTGTTGATCATCTCAAGCTCCCCGTCTTCAACGAGCGTCATCATCACCGGCGCGTGGTCGAAGACGGTCTGCAACAGGTCCTTCTGCTTCCGAACCTCGTGCTCCCTCCGTCGCTGCTCAGTTACGTCCCGCATCATCGTCTGGGCCGCCGCCTCGCCTTCGTACCGGATGGGCACCGAGCGGACGAGGGCGATCCGGTCGGTGCCGTCGGCCCGCCGAATTGGAATTTCCGCAAGTTCCGTCTCCTCTCGGTCCTCATACAGGGTGTGCAGGCGCTCCTCCACTCGATTCTCTTCCTCGGAATGAATGTACTCCCGAAGATTATGGCCGATGAGGGCGTCGGCAGATTCGACACCGTGAAGCTCGGCCGCTGCCTCGTTGGCGTAGACGAATTCTCCGTCCACCGAAACGTGAATCGGCCCGGGGTGCCTATCGACCAGCCGGTGCCAACGCTCCTCACTCCGGCGAAGGGCGCGCTCGCGTTGGACCCGCTCCAGGGCCACGCCGGCGACGTGCGACATGCGCTCCACGAGCTGGTGCTCGGTCGGGCTGGGGGAACCGGGCTCGTCTCGGTAGATGGCAAACGTACCGAAGACCGTCCCCTCGCTCCCTCGAATCACCTGCGAGCTGCAGGAGCGAAAGCCCGCCTGCTCGGCGGCCGCCCGGAAGTCGTCCCACCGGTCGTCTTCTCGAATATCTTCGGTCACCACGTCTTCCTCCCGGTAGGCCGCAGCGCCGCACGTTCCCACGTCTGTCCCAATCTCGACCCCGTCGATGGCCTCGACGTACGCATCCGGCAGCGACGGCCCAGCGGCGTGGAACAGACGATTGTCGTCGAGCCGCAGGATCGAGACGGTGGCGTCCGGCAGCTCCGCTTCGGTAAACTGCACGATCTCGTCGAGCACGGCATCGATGGACGCCCCGGTGGCGATCTGCTCAAAGAAGGCGCTCTGCACCTCTTTCAGGCGGCGGTCCCGGTGCTGCTCCGTCACATCCTGGATGGCCCCGACAATCTGCGTCGTTTCTCCGTTTTCCCGCTGTGCCTCCGCGACGGTGCGAACGCGGCGACGATCTCCGTCGTCCGTCACCACGTCGAGCTCCAGATCGTACTGCCCGCCCTCGTCGAGAAGACGCTCGACCTCCGGCTGGATCACAGAGCGACTGTCCGGACTGTAGAAGTCAACAGCCGTTTCCAGATCGAGGTCGTCCTCCGGCGAGAGCCCAAAGATGCGGTACGTCTGATCCGTCCAGGTCACCTCTCCGGTCTGCGGATCGTACGCCGATCCGCCCACGTCGGCGAGCCGCTGGGACTGTCGGAGCAGTTCGCGGCTCTGCTCGTGCTCGGCCCGCTCGCGCCGGAGCTCCAGTTCGTCCACGACCATTGCGGCGAGGTCCGACAGACGGTCCAGGGCCTCCTCCGACGGGGATCTCGGCTCGGTGTCCAGCACACAGAGGGTGCCGAGCCGGTGATCGTTCGGGGCGATGAGCGGCGCCCCCGCGTAGAACCGAAAGCCGTGGTCGATCACGTAGGGGTTGTCCGAAAACCGCTCGTCTGCCGACAGGTCCTCGACCACAAATACGTCGTCTTTCTCGATGGCGTGGACGCAGAAGGAGGCGTCGAGCCCGGTTTGCTCTTCGTCGAACCCAACGGCGGATTTGAACCACTGCCGGTTCTCGTTCACGAAGTTGACGAGGGCCGCGGGGGTCTCGAAGAGGTGCGCGGCCAGCCGCGCGATGCGGTCGAACGCAGGCTCGGGCTCGGTGTCGAGGACGTCGTAGCGGCGAAGAGCCTGCAGGCGCTCTTCGTCACCCACGACGCTGCCGTCTGGATCCAGGCCCAAATCATCCGAAGTCGATTGCGTAGACATGAGCACGCACTGGAATAGTGAGCCGGAACGAGAATTGGGCCGGGAAAAGAGGATTCAGGGCCCACGACTGGCTGCCGGACAGCTCTCACCGGCGATATCCCAAAAAAACGCGGAAACGACGACGAAGCAGGCCTCCTTCCGAGACCGTTTTCGCTTCAGTCAGGGAAATTCTTCGGTTTTCTTCTCTTCGTTCAGGATGACTTCATGCCCTCGGGAAGCTTCACCCGGCGGGCAACACTCCACAGTTCAACACTGACCGGTGGCCTGGAGTCGGAGCGTAATACCTTCGTCCCCGTCATTCGGTTTCCTGACAATGTAACCTTTTCTACCACACCAGTGCCAAAAACGCTCCCGGCGTGCACGGCAATCGAATCAACGGTTTTTCCTCAAAACTGCTGATCGAATCCGACTTTCAGATGGCCAGAGTCCATCTGACCTGCGGCAGGATGGACTCCAAATCAAGTTAGGACATCTC
>CAZSBW010000393.1:0-3393 GCA_964604815.1 uncultured Salinivenus sp.
GTCCAGCAGAAGGCGGTGCAGGGCCGGAAACTTGCCCATGGGAAACGGATGGCCGTCCGGCAGCGGCACGTAGTACCCGTCGCTGTAGCTGACACGCATACGATGACCCGGAAGTGAAGGGCTTACTCGGAGCGCTCGCTGGTAAACTCCTGGAAGCTCTGGTTCTCGTACGCCCCCGATCCGACGTAGCGAATGATTTTGAGAAACTGCGGACGCTTGATGTAGCCGGGCTGGCGGGCGATCGGGGTGCCGTCCGCCTTCAGGAAGGTGGTCGTGGGCACCCCCTTGGCGCCGAGCACCGAGGCCAGTTGCTTCGTGGAGAGCGTCCGGTCCCGGTACCGGTGCGTGCCGGCCGTCGTGTCGCTGTTGAGGCGGACGTAGGTGAACGTCTCGTCAAGGTACGTGCGGACGGTCTCGTCCGAGTACACGTTCTCCTGCATGCGCTGGCAGTAGGGGCACCACGGCGCGTAAATTTCGACGAGAATCGGTGTCCCGTTTGCCTTCGCCGTTTCAACGACTTCCTCGAATGCGTTCGGCGGCACCTTCATCTGGGCGTGGACGGGGGAGTGGAGCCCAATCCAGCCGAGAACACCAACGAGAACCGCCAACGGAACGAGCCGAACACGTAACATGGGCCGAAGGGGAGATCGGAGAAAACGTCGTGCAAATGAGATGGATGGGACGGGGGAAAGTTTCTCCGGACCGGAACCGAGATCTCGGTCCGGAGGCATGGTACGCGACAAAAACTGGACGAGGCTTCACAAGAGGGCTACTCCCTTTCCTCGACCGCGTCATTCCGAGCGTAGCGAGGAATCTCTTCGAATAAAGCGGAAACGAGTTCGATCGGCCTGCCGCTTGATCCCCGCTTCCGCCGCTTCTCGAGGAGATTCTTCGTCGCCGGCAATCTAGATTGCCTCACTCCTCAGAATGACTTGTGTCGAAAGATTGAAGTGCCATGTGAGTTTTGTCGTGTACAGAGGTCCGGAGGTCAAAGTTGGATACGAAGCGGGGGAACGACTTGCCCGAACGCCGGATCAGGCGTAACGTCGTCTGCACGTTAATCTGAAACAATTCAGACCGCTTAGGGTGGAGAGGTTGCCTTGTCCGGTTGCTCTGTCTCCCATCCCCGATGGCCCATGTCCGATTCTAGGCGTTATTCTCGTCTTCTCGTCGGGATTGGGCTCGTTCTCACGGGTTTGCTGGGCGGCATTCTCTTTATGCTCGTCGTTGACGAGGAGCCTGCGCCGCCCTCAACGGCCCGGATCGTCAAACAGGTAGACGACGCCCCTCGGACCCAGCGGGCAACCCAGGCCGACTCGGGGCTGCGCTCGTCCCCGAGCGCGGCCACCCTGAGCGACCAGTTTCGGTCTGTGGCCGAGCGCGTGACGCCGGCCGTCGTTTCGATCCGCGTGCAAAGCGGCGGACGAGGCGATCGCGCGCAAGACGCCGAAGACTTGTTTGAGCGACCGCCCCGCCGACAAAATCTGGGGAGCGGCGTGATTATCAGTCCGGAGGGCTACATTATCACGAACAATCACGTGGTGAAGGACGCGGGGACGATTCAGGTGCAACTGGCCGACAAGCGGCAGTTCAAGGCGCAGCTCGTGGGCGAAAGTTCTGCGACGGACCTCGCCGTCCTCAAGATTGACGGGACGGCCTCCTTTCCCGTATTGCCGTTTGGCAACTCCGAGCAGGTACAGGTCGGCGACTGGGTCGTGGCTGTCGGCAACCCGTTTCGCCTCACCTCCACGGTCACGGCCGGCATCGTGAGTGCCCTCGGTCGCCAGCTCAACATCATCGAGGATCAGTTTCGGATCGAGGACTTCATCCAGACCGACGCGGCCATCAATCCGGGCAACTCGGGCGGGGCACTCGTGAACCTGGATGGGGAGCTCGTGGGCATCAACACAGCCATCGCCAGCGGGACGGGCGGATACGAAGGCTATGGCTTCGCGATTCCGTCGGCCCTCGTCGAGCGCATCGCGACCGATCTCATTCAGTACGGAGAAGTTCGGCGCGGGTATCTCGGGGTAAGCATCCGCGAAATGAATGCGGAGGTGGCCGCAGAGGTTGGGCTCGACACCATCCACGGCGTATACGTATCCGACGTGCGGAGCGGGAGTGCTGCCGCCCGGGCGGGATTGCAGGGAGGGGACGTCATTGAAGCAATAGACGGGACACGCGTCAACTCACCGGGCGCCCTGCAGAGGACCGTTACCCTCCAGCGTCCGGGCGACGTGGTGCAGGTTCGCGTGTGGCGGAACGGAACCAGGCGCACCGTTCAGGTTCGGCTCATGGGCGAAGATACGTCGGTCTACCAGAACTGGCTCAGCGACCTGCGGCAGCCTCAGTCCCAGCCGACGCCCGATGAGGAGTCGCCGGAGTCAACGCCGAATCCCGAGTCGTCGGATGAGGCCGTGACGACGCTCGACCAGTGGGGCGTGGGGGTGCGCCCCCTCACCGACCGGCAGCAGACGCGCTTCGGGATCGAGACGGGAGCCTACGTTGCCTACGTGGAGAACGGTCGCCCGGCGGCGTCGGCAGGCCTCCCGCGAGATGTCGTCATCACTGCCCTGGACGACACGCCCGTTGAGGGTCCCGAAGACGTGAAAGCGTACCTGGCTGCGACAGACAGCCCGGTCCTCGCCCAGGTGCAGCGCACCGACGGCACGCAGGCGTTCTACGAGGTCGACTAGCGTATGGCGCGGCTCTCAGAGAAAGGGGCCCCCTTCGAAACGCGTTGTCCGCAGCAATCGAAGAGGTACGTATTGCGTATTTCGTATTGCGCAACCGTGTGATGCGGAATTCAGAACGGAAGCGAGAGAGGAACTGACGTTCAATTGGGAGTGGGTGATCCGCGCCTGCTACCGAGCCCTCCAACTTTTTGCTCCCCTCCGCTGTCTATCCGCTTCGAGTCAAGCCTTCAGAGTGTTTTGCGAGCGGATATGAAGCCGAGACACAGTGGTCGACGTCCCAAAATGGTGCCCAAGCGAGCACCGACAGCCGTCGGTGACTACCGGGCGAGGAGATCTGAGATCTTCAGTGCAGAAGCCATTTTGCGCGAGATCCACGAAGTCGCAGGCCATAGACGTCTCGCCAAACAGATTCTCAAATCTTCATGCCAATGTTCAACCAACGTATGCTCCGCTACCTCACGGCCGGCGAGTCGCACGGCGAGTCCATCATCGGCATCATCGAGGGCGTTCCTGCCCAGTTGCCCCTGTCCCCGGAGGACGTCAACCAGCACCTGACCCGGCGCTGGCTCGGGTACGGTCGCGGGGGACGCTCGAAGATCGAGAACGACAAGGTGCACATCTACTCCGGCGTGCGGTTCGAGGAAACGCTGGGCAGCCCCATCGCCTTCCGCATCGACAACGGCGCCTACGAGAAGGA
>CAZSBW010000394.1:0-3393 GCA_964604815.1 uncultured Salinivenus sp.
CACCATCCGTGTAAAGTGAACGCCCAGGAACGGAAAGTTGGGGTCGGGCACCGGATAGATGAGGTTGCGGCAGAGATGGCGGCGCTCCGGCACCAATTCGTAGTACTCGCCCCGAAACGGCACGATCTGCACGTTCAAGTTCTCCTGCCCGCTCATCTCGGCGATGCGGTCGGCGTAGAGGCCCGCACAGTTCACGACGTGGCGCGCTCGCACGTCGCCCGCCGTGCTCACGACCCGCACCCGATCGGGCTCCATGCGCAGATCAATCACCTCCGCGCCGGTGCGCACCGGATGGCCGCGGCTCGCGACCCGGTCGGCCAGGGCCTGCGCCACGCCCGGATAGTCCACGATGCCCGCTTCCGGCACGTGGAGGGCATCCACCCCGCGCACGTGCGGCTCCAATTCGTTCAGCCGCTCGGGCTCGATGCGCGTGCATTCCACGTCGTTGGCGTGTCCCTTCTCCTCGATGCGCTCCAACTCGGGGACCTCGCTCTCCTCGGCGGCCACCACGACCTTGCCGCACATCTCGTAGTCCACGCCCTCCTGCTCGCAGAACTCGACGAGCGCCCGCTTGCCCTCCCGGCAGTTCTTTGCCTTCAGGGAGCCGGGCGTGTAGAAGACGCCGGAGTGGATGACGCCGGAGTTGTGACCGGTCTGATGGGCGGCCACCTCGTCCTCCTTTTCCAGAATGGTGAGCGAGAGGTCGGGATACTGCTCGGTGAGGCGGTAGGCCGTGGCGAGGCCCACAATGCCCCCGCCAACGATCGCTACGTCGTAAGTGGACATGCGTCGTCAATGTTCTTGAGAGAAATGTTCTCGACAGAGTCACGCTCCGAGTCGAACTGCGTTACACCTGCTCCGGAAAGTCGGGCGCAATCGCCGACTGCTCCAGCTCCTCGTCCGCAAAGAACCGGACGCCCCCGTCTTGCTCGACGATCCAAACCTCCTCGGCCCCAATCTTCCGATAGAGCGCCCGTTTTTCCTCCATCTCCTCCGCCGTGTTCGATTCACTCAGCACCTCAACGCAGATCTCGGGAGCAAGCGTGGGCGGATCTCCCGTTTCTTGCATGTCGCGCAGCCGGTCTCGACTGCCCCAAATGACGTCGGTTTGTTTTACGCCCTTGGACGTTGCTATCGGATACTCGGGCGGCTGCCGTCCCTCAGGGGCATGTCGTCGAAGGAGATCTTGGATCTGTTCTTGGAGCTCAGAATGGCGGGCCGTGTGCGGACTCAAGACAATCTGCCCCCGGGCGTTGGTTTCGACTTTGTACGGAAGATCGCGGAGCTGCGGGTCCCGAACGATTTCGTGCCACCGCTCCTGCTCTCGGGTGGTCGTAGTTGGCATAACGGAGTAGGTCGTCTGTTTTGGCAGAGGTCAAACAAACGAAGCGAGTCTGTATGAAGGTCCGTCCCGAAGAGGGGGTCCTTCTGTAACCTTCGTTCCAAATCTCTGCCTTCTGCGGTCTACCTGGGAAGGCCCAACCGCTCGGGAGAAACAGTGCGTGCGGTGAGGGATTTCGGCACGATCCGCCTCCTCTCCCAAATCCTGCTCCCGCAATGTCCGCCGGTCGCCTCCTCGGCCTCGTTGCCAGCAGCCTGCTCGCCGCCGCTGTTTTTCTCGTCGGCTGCGCAGAGTCGGATCCGGCCGTGCAGGGCGAGCCCGGGGTGGCGGCGATCGCCGACACTGTGCCGACCGCCCCGGTCTTCGACGTGCGCTCGGTCACGCTCGACGCCCGGCGTCCGCCCGAGCCCGACCTGCTTCCCCGCCTGCGCACTCTCGGCGTCACGCACCTGTCGCTCGTCGCGTTCGGGTGGCAGGAGGCCGCGGACGATCCGCGAGTGCGCATCGACACGAGCGACGGCTGGTATAGCGAGTCGCACCGCGGCATCCGCGCCCTCGCCCGCCGGGCCGACTCCCTTGGGATGGGCGTCATCCTCAAGCCCCACATCTGGATTGGGGGCTACGACGAACAGCAGGACCGGAGCGACATTGGCTTCGACACCGAGGCCGAGTGGACCCGCTGGGAGGAAAGCTACCGCCGCTTCCTGCTCGTCTACGCCCGGCTCGCGGCCGAGATCGACGCCGATGCGCTGGTGCTGGGCACCGAGCTGAGCAGTGTGGCCACGACGCGTCCCCAGTTTTTCCGGGCCCTGGCCGATACGGTGCGCACGGTGTACGACGGCAACCTGACCTACGCCGCGAACTGGCACGACGAGTACGAAGAGATCCCGTTTTGGGACGCGCTCGACTACGTCGGCGTGCAGGCCTACTTCCCGCTGGTCGACGGGCCCAATCCGTCCCTCGATACCCTGCAGGACCGATGGCAGCAGCACAGGGCCGACCTCGCGGCCCTCCATCGGCGCACCGGAAAGCCCATCTTCTTCACCGAAATTGGCTATCGCAGCGCCCGAAGTGCCGCGGAGGCCCCGTGGCGCTGGCCGGAGCGGGACGGGGGCGGCGTTCCGCCCGATTCGGGCCTGCAGGCACGCTGCTACCGAGCCTTTCTCTCCGTCATGCGCGACACGCCCTGGTTTGCCGGGGCCGTCGTCTGGAAATGGCATCCGCGCGCCAGCCGACAGGACCCGACTGCCTTTACCCCGCAGGGCAAGCCCGCCGAGCGGGTGCTCTACCGCTGGTTTACCGGCACAGGGCGAGACGTTCCGGTCCGATTCGGGAAGGGAAAGGCGGACGCGGACGGGCAAAGATTCCCTCGGTCTCGCTGAGGAAATCTGCTATGGATCAGAAGAGAGGAGGCCTTCCGTGATGGCCTCCAGCGAGCGCTTGCCCATCCGATCGCACTCGACACAGGTCTGTTCGTAGGAGCTTCGGAGGGGAGACGGATGGTCGGTATAGGTGTCGGAATCCGAGTCGCAAAAAGAGGACATCACCAGCCCAACCGTGCCCCAAAGCAGTTTCCCGCCGCGATCCAGGGAGACACCGCGTCGCGTCGGATTGTCCAGCGGCGGTCTCGCCAGGAGGCGTGCTTCTCTCTGCTGAACGTATTTCTCAAGTGAGCGGTATGGGTTCAGCGACGACGCGGATTGCGTCGAGGAGGACGCCGACGAAAGCGGGAGGACCGGAGCCGACTGAGAAGAAGCGTCCGTCGAGACGGCAATCGAAGTCCCTCCTTGCGCCTGGGCGTCGCCCGCCGTTCCCAGCAGCCCCAGGACGAAAACGACGAGCAACGGTCGGATCGATTTCACGCGATGTAGCATCAGTTTGGGCAATTCGATTGGTGACAAGATCGACGGATTCGCTCATTTTCTCAGTCGCCTGACAGCGCAGAAAGGTAACGACCACAACCGATACGTGGATGAGTCTCCACCGATCTTGTGACGTTTTGAGAAGCTGTTTGGCGGATTGTCTTCGACCTGCGACTTCGTGGATCTCGT
>CAZSBW010000395.1:0-3377 GCA_964604815.1 uncultured Salinivenus sp.
CTCCAGTCGAGCTCTACCTGCGAGTTCCCGGACGTCCCGCTCAACTCCGTCGGCGTCGTAAAGGGCGTCCCCTGCGCCTCATCGGACCCCTCGCTCTCGGCGGTCTCCCCGCCCTCGCTCGCCACGGCCGTCACCCGGTAGTAGTACGTCGTCCCGTTCTCGGCGCTCTCGTCGGTGTAGCTCGTCGAGGAGATCTCCGTATCCAGAGCACTGCCCTCCGCCCCGTCGGTCGAGGAGGTCGAGCGGTACACGCTGTAGGAATCGGCGCCCTCGACCCCGTCCCAGCTCAGGACGACTTCCCCGTCGCCCGCGTCGGTCGTCAAGCCCGACGGCGCGGCCGGTGCGGTCAGGTCTCCACCGCCCCCATCGCCGTCCCCGTCATCGCCCCCGCCGTTGCTCCCGCCCCCGCTGCATCCGGCCGTGAACGCCATCAGGGCAATGGCCAGCAGGCTGAAGAGAAGCACATGCGGCTTCTGTCTTGCAGTGATCGCTTGGCTTGTGATCTGCATAAGTCTATCGGTCTGGTCGAAAAGAAGCTCAAGGAAAAATCGGGAACGAGGGCCCGCCGCCTGAACCGGCTCCCACCGTAGGCGGGCCCTCTCCCGTGAGAAGTGATTCGAGAGGATGGCCGAAGACGGCCGCTTTCGCTAGCGCACGACCGTGATCTTCTGGGTCAGCGTCTGGCCTCCGGCCTCGAGGCGGCCGAAGTACACGCCGCTCGAGAGCTGGTCGGTCTCCAGCTCGGCGGTGTGGCGCCCGGCCTGCTTCCGGCCTTGATCAAGCACCGCGACCTCTCGCCCGAGCACGTCGTAGACGCGGAGCGTCACCTCCGACTCTTCCGGCAGGGCGTACTCGAGGGTCCCCTGCTGCCGCACCGGGTTCGGGTAGGAGGTCAGCGTGATCTCGCTGGGCAGGACCTGCTTTTTCTCCTGCTCAACGTACTGCTTCGAGCCGACGGCCACCTTCAGGCGGCGCGTCTCCTCCCCCACGTCGAGCGTAATTCCGTCTTGGGCCCGCAGGTCGTAGGTCGCGCGCCTCGAGGGATCGAGAAGCATCACCTCTTCTCCGTCGACCGCGTCGAGGCTGCTCGCGTCCAGCTGCACAGAGCCGCTGGTTTGAGCGCCGAGCTGAACCGTAAAGGTTTCGCCCTCGCCGTCGGCCACGCGTCGGCTGGCCATCAGCAGTTGCGACCGATCGGTGGTCGCAGTCTTGGCCGTTGGGGCGGAGTCTCCCGACGCGGCCTCGATCCGCAGGCTCACCGTCGAGAACTGGGCGGGCGGTGCCACAACGGCGTTCTCCGCACCGGCCGTCTCCGCGAGCCCGAGGCGCACTGTCGAGCTCGGGCCGTCCGTGTCAGCCGGCGTGGCCGACAGCGCCAGGAGCGCCTCTTCGGTCTCCGCGTCTTTCGTGACCTCGGTCCGCCGCGGCGCGCCCGGGTAGGGCACCGTCAAGGAGTCGTTCCCGGTGTCGTTGAAGAAGTAGTAGGCCTGCCCGCTTGCAGCGGAGCCGAACGAGAGCGTGCTGCCAAACGCCCCCCCGAAGGCCCACAGGGGCTGCAGATCGCCGCCGTTGGCCGCCTCGACGAGCGCCCAGTCGACTGGTTTCTCGAACGGATTGGAGACAATGGTCCAGCCGTCATTCAGCGGAATCGTCGCGGCCGTGTCCTCTTTGAGCGTGACCGTTGAGATGCTGTCCTCAACCGTCCAGTCCTGGCGGGCCGTCAGCCAGAAGCCGCGGCCGCGCTCGAAGTCGAAGGTGCTCGATCCGTCGAAGCGAACAAAGAAGTCGCTATCGGATCCATCGTCCCAGTACGCCTGCCACTCGACGCCGGCCTCTCCATCGATCGTCCCGCCGAGATTCCGGCTCACTGCGCCCGGCAGGGCCACGAGGCGATAGTCCTCTCCGCTCGAGGCGTCGCCGAAGGAGCGGCTCACGCTGGCCTCCACCGCCTCCGGATAGAGGAAGGCGTACGTCTGGGTGGAGGGCGGGCTCGTCTCGCCGGTGCCCGCCGTGGCCGTGACCCGGTAGTAGTAGGTCTGGCCCTGGTCGAGATTCTCGTCGGTAAAGCTCGTGGTCGAGGCCCCGACCGATCCGACCGGTTCCATCGAGGAGACGCCGCCCAGCGAGTCGATCGGCGACGTCGCGCGGTACACGTCGTACCCCTGCAGCTGCGAGCCGGCCGTTTCGTCCCAGCTGAGATCCGCCTGGTTGGTGCCGGCCTCCGCCGTCAAGCCCCGCGGCGTCGGGTAGACGTTTTCGTAGACGCCGGCACGGGGCGTGCTTTCGCTGCCTACGCCGTTCCCGAAGGCCAGGAGATCGAGGTCGCCGTCGGCCTCCGTGTCGCCGAAGGCCATGCCCCCGCGCTGCGGCACTTGAACGATCGGCCCGGGGCCGACGGCCGTCCAGCCGTCCGGGGTGTTTCGGTAGGCCTCCAAAACGGGATTGCCGTCGGCGTCCGTCCCGCTGAGGGCCAGGTCGACCCGGTTATTTCCGTTTAGGTCCGTGATCGCCACCGAACCGCCGCTCACGTTCGTCAGGTCGGCGCTCATCTCAGAGAACGATCCGCCGCCGTCGTTGACGTAGAGCCGGGTAATTGGCGCACCACCGGACTCCTCTCCGACAATAGCCACGTCGATCCGATTGGTGCCATTCAGGTCGCCCAGCGCCACCGAGCCGTCAGTGACCCCGGTCAGCTCCGTTAGCGACGAGAACGATCCGCCGCCGTCGTTGGCGTAGAGAACGGTCTTCGGCGTCCCGTCGGCCTGCTCCCCAACGATCGCCACGTCGATCCGGTTATTTCCGTTCAGGTCCCCAAGCGCCACCGAGCCATTGGTCAGATCCGTCAGGCCGGCGTTCATCGCCGTGAAGGCCCCGGATCCGTCGTTGGCGTAGAGCGTCGTCACTGGCTCGCCGTTTGCGTTCGTTCCCGTCACTGCCACGTCGATGTGATTGTCACCGTCCAGATCACCGAGGGCCACCGAGCCATTGCTCACGCCTGACAGATTCGTGTTCAGTTCCGTGAATGACGCGGTTCCGTCATTGCTGTAGATCTTGGTGACCGGCGTGCCGTCGTCTTTCTCGCCGGCAATGGCCATGTCCAGGTGATTGTCCCCATCCAGGTCCCCCAGCGCCACCGATCCGTTCGTCACGCCCGTGAGGCCGGCCTCCATCTGGGTGTAGGTCCCGTCGCCGTCGTTTTCGTAGAGGCGGGTGACGGGCGTGCCGTCGCCTGTCTCACCGACGACGGCCACGTCGATCATGTTGTCGCCATTCAGGTCGCCAAGCGCCACGGAGGCGTTGGCCAGGCCGTCCAGGCCCACATCGGTGGCCGTAAGCGACCGGACGTCGGTCCGCCGCTGAAGCCGGGTGAAGCGATT
>CAZSBW010000396.1:0-3370 GCA_964604815.1 uncultured Salinivenus sp.
CGGAGGTGCCCAAGGAGCTGGGGCCGGAGATGAAGTCGACCGGCGAGGCCATCGCTCTCGTTGATGCCCTGACCGACGAGCACTTCCAGCAGCCCTACGAGATGAAAGACTTGTACCTTTCTCGGTAGCGACACCCTGATGGACGAAATTGAGTCACTTTCTCCGGGAAAACAGGAGGAAGTTCGGAAATTTGTGCGTCGGCTCGATGAGGAGAGCTTTGCGGACAAGGAGGGGGCAGGGGAAGAGAGAGACGCGAGTCAGGAGAACAAAAAAAGAGGAGCAGCCGCGATTCAGTTGTCGCGGGGCCTTGAGTCATCTCGCCGATGAGTACACGGCCGAAGAGCTTCAAGAGAAAGCAAACGACTGGCGAATGAAGAACGCCCTGGATTACTGATCGACACGAACATCTGGTTGGAGTACCTACCCGGTCTTCTACAGTCCGGCCGGTTGTGCTCGATCTCTGAAAGATGTTCATGCTGAGCGTTGAACTTTCGTGAAGCAAAGAGGTAAAGATGGGCGGTCGTAGCAGGGGGGAGGGCTTCGCACCCCGACGCGTCCGTCGGGCAGGCCGTCCCGCTTGCCGGTCCACCGCTTCACAGGTCTTCGCACAACCGCCGCTCCTGCTGGTGTTTGCACGGGAAGGATATACCGTCATCGCAATTGTGGCCGGACTTGCTTTGGTGCTTGCACTCGGCGCGTGGCAGCTCGAGGCATGGCTGTGGCGCGGGCCGCTCCTTGCCCTCGCGGTTGTGGGACTGGCGTTTACCCTTTACTTCTTCCGCGATCCCGAGCGCACGCCGCCCCCGGAGGCCCGCGACCACGGGCTCGTGGCTCCGGCCGACGGCCGCGTCGTCGAGGTTGTGGAGGAGACCGATTCGTTGTATCTCGACGGCCCTGCCCGGCGCGTGTCCATCTTCCTCTCTCCGCTCGACGTGCACGTCAACCGCGTGCCGGCCCGGGGCGTCATCGAGCACGAACAGTACCGGCCCGGCGACTATCTTGTGGCCTGGCACCCGAAGGCCAGTGAGAAGAACGAGCGGTCGGAGCTGGGTCTCCGGCACGCGAGCGGAACGAAGGTGCTTTTTAAGCAGATTGCGGGGGCGGTGGCCCGCCGCATCGAGTACCACGTCGGCGAAGGGGATTCGGTTGCCGCCGGCCAGCGCTTTGGCATCGTCAAGTTTGGGTCGCGGATGGACGTGCTTGTGCCCCCCCACGTCGACGTTAACGTCGAAGAAGGACAGCACGTGCGGGCGGGTGAGACGGTGATGGGCTGGTTGGCGACGGACGACTCGGTGGAGGAGGCGTCGGCCCGGGCCGCCGAGACATCCGATGCCCCGGCGACGCCGTAGGCACGTCTTCAGCGCACTTCCGGATCCAGCTCCTTTTCTGCTGATGATCGAGGCCCTTCAGTCTGTACTTGCGAGCAAGTCGGCGCCGCCGGACGAGGCGTCGTCGCGGCCGGTTCGCATACGGCGTCGCCTCAGCGCCTTCCGGGAGGCGCGGCGCCGCAAACGAAGTGACCGGCCGCCGCCGCGCGTGGTCGTGCCCTCGTTCTTCACCCTCGTAAACCTGCTGTGCGGCTTCCTGGCCCTCACGCAGGTGTTGGAAGGCGCTTTCGTCATGAGCTGCTGGCTGATCGTCCTGGCCGGCTTCTTTGATCTACTGGACGGCATGCTTGCGCGTCTGACCAACACCGACAGTCCGTTCGGCGTCCAGCTCGATTCCCTGAGTGACGTCGTCTCGTTTGGGGTCGCTCCGTCGTTCCTCGTGTACGCCTACGCCCTGGACACCTTTGGGCCGCTCGGCATGATCGTCTCGGCCCTGCCGGCCCTCTGCGGGAGCGTGCGGCTGGCCCGGTACAACGTCAACACCGAGAGCGACGAGAAGGACGGGTTCGAGGGACTCCCCATTCCCGGGCAGGCCGTGGCCATCGTCGCCCTCATCCTGGCCGCCGAGAACTCGGAGTGGGGCGCGTACCTGGCGCTCGACAGCCTGCAGGTACTGCTGCCGATTGTCGTCGTCCTGTCCGGCCTCATGGTCTCCAGCATTCGGTTCGACGCCATCCCGACCCCGACCCTCCAGTACGTGCGTTCGCATCCGAAGAAAACGACGGCCTACGCGCTGGCGGGGCTTCTCATCGTGGGCCTGCAGGAATTTGGGCTCGTGATCGTGCTGGCTCTCTATCTCGGATATGGGGTTGGAGGTGCCGTCTACCAGCTCATCAATGCGCTCACCACCCCTGCCCCCGAACGGAGGGGCGAGTAGGAGGCGGACGCTCGGCCGTTGTTTTTTTCTTCCTCGATCCAGGTTTACACGTCGCGATGTACAAGGCAACAATCTCCATCACGCTGCGTCCATCTATCCTCGACCCGGAGGGAAAAACGGTGCACCATGCTCTCACCAATCTCGGGTACGACGAGATCGACCGGGTTCGGATGGGCAAGCGCGCCGAAGTGTGGATTGACGCGGACGACGAGGCCGAGGCGCGCCGAGTGGCGACGGAGGCCTGCGAAAAGCTCCTGGCCAATCCCGTCACCGAGAACTTTGAGATTCAGCTGGAGGCGGCCGAGGAGGTTGATGGGGCCTCAGCCTAGGGCGCAATCGCAACTGTAGAAGCCGAATCTAGCGTGAGCGAGCGTCCAGTTCGTTCAGAGGTTCATTGAAATCACCATCGTCGCCCGTTCGCTCTGTTCATCCCTCAGAGATGATGAAGGATCATACCCCTATGACGCAATTTCCCGACGCACTCGGTGCCCCTGCGGAGCCAGACGTGAAGCCGGCACCGCCGGAGACGGAAGAGGTCGAAGAGGAGGACACCGGAAGCGGCTCCGACGATCCCTGGTTCGTCGTGCTCTTTAACGACGAGGTGCACACCTTCGAAGAAGTCATCGGTCAGCTGGTGAAGGCCACCGGCTGCAGCCGAGGCGAGGCCGAAGATCTGGCCTGGACGGTGCACAACGAGGGCAAGGCCACTGTCTACGAAGGCACGTTCGAGGAGTGCTTCGAGGTACAGAGCGTCCTCAAGGAGATCCAGCTCGTGACGGAAATTCAGGGATAACCCTCTTTCCCGGGGACAATCCGTCCGGGCTCGCCGTGTCTAGGACGGTGTTCAAAAAGTGTTATTTGCATCCGGAAATAAGAGTCGAAATCGCCGTTTTCAGCGGCTCAGGCAGGGGCCAATAACAGCGCACCCCCAAAATTGCCCCCCTTCTTGACCAGCCTCCTAGTGCAGAATCAAGCAGTCCCTTTGAGGTAGAGTCATTCCGAGCGAGGCAATCTTGATTCGAGGCGATCTTGTGCCTTTTCGAGATTAACCACCGGACGCCGTCCCAATATCAGTGGACTTTGTGGCACGAAAGCAAGTCCTTTC
>CAZSBW010000397.1:0-3369 GCA_964604815.1 uncultured Salinivenus sp.
CCAGCGAGACGGACACCACGACCGACGCGCTGACCGACTCGCTGACCGTTGGGCAGTTGGAGATTGGGGACGGGACGTTCCGGCCGGATCCGCCGGTGGCGGTGGAGGGAGAAACGGAGTTTTCCGACAACGAGGCTCGGTTTGAGAGCGACCGTGCGCTGGTGGCCCGCGACACGCTGCGGTGGGACGGCGGGACGCTGGCGGGGCCGGACACGACCTTCGCCGAGCGGGGCCTCTACTTGAACAGCAGGGTGAACCTGAATGATCGGGGTCTGATTGTGCCGGGAGGGGAGCGGGCCGTATTTACGGGCGGGCCGCTGCAGGGACGCGAGGGTGCCCGCGTGGTGGTCGAGGAGGGGGCCGAGCTGATCAACACCAACAGCACCGATTTTGACGTCGAGTCGGACACGGCCGCGACCCCGCGCCTGGTGAACCGGGGGACGATCCGCTACACCGACAGCGACTGCTGCGGGCGGTTTGACCTGAACTGGGACCTCCAGAATTCAGGATTGCTTGAGTCCGGTAGCACGCACGATCTTCAGCTCAATGGTCAGGTTTTCGATGCGAGCGGTACGTCCGACCAGACGAATGGAACGTTCCTCGCCACGTCCGAGGGTCGGCTCGACGTACAACCGAGTAGCGACTCGCTGCACCTGCGCTCGAACGCGGTCGTTGCCACCGATACGCTCGGAACCATCCAGGTGACGGTCCCACTGGTCAGTGCCGGGACGCTTGCCGTTGGAGGAAAATTGTATGCCAGTTCGGCCATCCAAGCAAACGACGGCGTGGTGACCCTTCGCGACTCAGGACAGATCTATCGGGGAACCGTCGGCAACGTTGCGTCGGATCCGGACACCGCCTTGACCCTGCAGGGCGGCACGCTTCGCGGCGTCGGCACTGTAACGGGCGATCTCGCCAACGAGGCCGGCGTCGTGCGCCCCGGGACCGACAGCACAGCGGGCGATCTCAACGTAGAGGGGACCTTCATTCAGGCGTCCGACGGAAATATAAACGTGGAGCTGGGCGGTACGACAGCGGGAAGCGAATACGACCTGCTTGACGCAAAGGCTGTCGATCTTGCCGGCCGACTCCGCGTGGACTTCATTGACGGGTATTCGCTCGGCAGCAACGATGTACTGACTCCGGTTCGCTGGCGGGACAGCGTTCGGACGGGACTGTTCGACGAGATTGCCGGCGCGATGAGCGCCGAGGACGTGAAATACAATACGGATGCCCTGAAGATTTCCGGCGGCGATCTGGCGGCCGGGTCGCCTCTCGCGGAGGTTGAGGTTCCCACGTCGGTTGTGGACACAAGTGCCATGTTGCAAGCCCGCGTCAATCCGAACGGCGACACCACGACGGTCACGTTCCAATACGGCTCGGATCTCACCTTTGGCTCGGACTCGACGGTGGCCGGGGTGGAGGGAGAGTTGACCGGCAGCACCACCCAGCCCGACAGCGCACTGGCTACCGGCTTGAGGCCCACGACCGAGTATCACTACCGGGCTATCGCTCAGAACGAGGTGGGGGCCGACACGACGGGTGTCCAGACGTTTACAACGGGTGTCGCGGCGCCGGCTATTGCCAGCCTGTCGCTCGGTCCCACTACTGCCACCGGGATTACGGCCGAGGGAGCGGTGAATCCGAACGGCGACACCACGGACGTCGAGTTCGAATACTCAATTGATGGGTCCTCTTCCTGGACGAGCGTGTCGAGCCGACCGGACACGTTGACCGGGACGAGCGAGCAGGCGGTGGCGGCCACCCTCGGGGGCCTGACGCCGGATACCTCCTACCAAGTCCGCCTCGTTGCGACGAACAGCACGGGAACCGCGACCGAAACGGCGTCCGACACGACCCTGGGCCCGGTGTTGGTGCGAAGCGGCTTTGACTCGGGGCTCGAAAGCTGGGGCACGGCCGGCGATGCCGATGCTCCTACACACCGCTCTAATGGGGGGAATCCCGGCGGCTACATCGAGGCGGTCGATCAGCAGAATAGTACCACCTGGTACTGGCAGGCCCCGAGTGCCTTTACGGGTAACCAGAGCGATGCGTATGGAGGGGCGCTCACCTTCGACCTCCGCCAGTCGGCCACCGACAGCCCGTTCGACAGTTCGGACGTGAAGCTCATCGGGGACGGGCGCACGCTGACGTACGATACCGCCTCGCCTCCCGACACGAGCTGGACGCTCTACCGGGTGCCGCTCACTGAGACTGAAGGCTGGACCGTGCAGAGCTCGGGCGATCCGCCCACGAAGTCGGAAATGCGGGGCACGCTCGCCAGCTTGACGGACCTGCAGATCCGGGGGGAGTATCGATCCGGGGCCGACACCGGAAATCTGGACAATCCGACGCTTGTGGAGGGCGAGAAGCAGGCCCCCTTTGTTGCTCTCGATCCCGTTTCCGGCCTCGCCGACAGTAGCGCGACGCTGAACGCGAGCGTGGCTCCAAATGGGGCGTCCACGACGATCACGTTCGAGTACGGACGGGACACGAACTACGGCCAGACCGCAACGGCGGCGGAGAGCCCGGTAACCGGCGCCGACACGACGGACGTAAGCGCCGCCCTGAGTGGGCTGCTGCCGGGCACCGAGTATCACTACCGGGCGGTCGCCTCGAACACAGTAGGGGCCGACACGACCGGGGATCAGACCTTCGTAACCGACCCGTCGGCACCGGTAGCCACGACGGACTCGGCCACGGCGGTCACCGACACGTCGGCGACGCTGTACGGCACGGTCAACCCGGGGGGAGACACCACCGAGGCGCGGTTCCGGTACTATCCGACGGGGACCCCCTCGGCGGCCGACACGGCGGTGGCGGCAGAGAGCCCGGTTGATTCGACGGCCGACCGGGTTGTAAGTGTCGCGGTGGATACCCTCAAGGCAGGCACCGAGTACACCTACCAGACCCTCGCGCGGAACGACTTCGGGAGTACGACCGGAAGCAAGCGGGCCTTCACTACCGAAGCATCGGCGCCGGTAGCGACCGCCGAGCCGGCCACGCAGGTCGAAGACAGCAGTGCGACGCTGAACGGGACGGTGAGTCCGGGAGGAGGGGTCACGCGGGTCTACGCGAGCCTCAAGGAGCAGGCGACCGGCGACTCGATCTTTGTGCCGATCGACACCTTAGAGACGAACCTGCTCAGTGACCAGTCAGTCGGTGTACAGACGCCGGACAACTTGCTGCCGGGGACGGGATACCGGTACGAAATCATTGCGAGCAACAGCGCGGATTCGGTAACGAGCGGGACGGAGGCGTTTGTGACCGATCCATCGGCCCCGGTGGCGAGGGCCGACTCCGCGTCGGGGGTGACCGACACGTCGGCGACGCTGTACGGCACGGTCAACCCGGGGGGAGACACCACCG
>CAZSBW010000398.1:0-3363 GCA_964604815.1 uncultured Salinivenus sp.
CGGTGCTCGTGGACTCCGAAGGGATTTGGGCGCTCATCGCGCTGTATCGACGGCTTACAGCAGAGGACGTCGAGGAGCCCGCGATTGTGCTGTCGAACGTCCAGGCACGGGCTCGCACCACGTTCGAGGTGACGCGAACCGAGCGGCTGTTCGCCTTTGCTGAGAGTGTAGAGGAGGCTGTTGAGATGATCGGCTGATTGAGGATCCCGCCGAACGTCGGGGAATGTCGCCAGAGGAGGATTGCCGTTCGTTTCGCCGATCGAGAACGGCAGAATACCCACCAGCCGATTCGGGGAAGCGGCGCGACGGTTCAAAAGAAGAGGAAAGGGGCAACGAGCCTCTCGTTTTCGCTTCCCGCTCTGTGTATATTGCAGAAATAGACAGGTAGAGACTCAAATGTTGAAACCAACGCTCAGGGCCGGACTCAAACTACTCGCCGTAACGCTTCTTCTGCTGGGCGTGAGTGTGGACGGTGTACGTGCCCAGGAGGGATTGATTTACAACCCGGCGGAGGGGGACGGGCGTGCGATTCTCGATCCCGGGGCGACCGGCAACGTGTTCACCAACGGGACGCCGGGGGATGGCTTTGCAGTGCCCTACAAGGCCGTTCCGGAGTTGAGCACCGAGCCGTTGAACGACGTGCGGACGGGCGCCGGCGGCGGGCACACGGACCTCAATGCAAATGATTACGACGGGGACGGGACCACGGAGTCGGCCGCGTACATGTTCTACGACCCGGACAATGACGCGCTGCTGTTTCGCGTCCGGCTGGGAGACAATTCGACGGCGTCGAAGGGCTACAGCTTCTTTTTCAACACCGACGTCTCCGTCTTCGGCCCGAAGGCCACGGACTTCTCCAGTGTGAATCCCGGTTTCCAGTTCGAGGTGGTGCTGGAGACCAATAATGCCGTTTCTATTTATGAGTGGTCCGACGGCACGTCGCCGGTGTCCTCCACAAAGCTAACCCCGGAGGGCGACTACGTTCAGCGGGCCGTGTCCGAAGGGACGAATGGGGCCTACTACGACTTCTACGTGCCGTTGAGCAAAATTAACGACACCATTGACGAGAGCGTCGATGCGAGCACCCAGTTCCGTGTCATTTCAGGGACCGTCACCCGGGCCCAGAGCGGTCTGGAAGGCACTATTTCCGACCTGGGCGGGGTGGACGATGGACAATATAAAGATGTCAACACGGCGTTCATCGATTACATCGAGTCTGCGCCGGTCATTACAGCGAATGACTTGGCCGAGGGAGGCAGCGGTTTTGGGAGCATCAAGACGGCTACTCCGACGATCGACTCGCCAATTAGCGTCGATAACACGTCGGTGTCGGGGACCCTGGCGGAGGCGGATGCGACGGATGCCGTGACGGTGTCCGTGAACGGGACATCGGTGGGCACAGCGGACGTGTCCGGGGGCACGTGGACGCTGAGCGGCCTGGATCTGAGCGGCAATGCCGGGGATGATGTGACGGCCACGGCTACGGTGTCCGGCAAATCGCAGTCGTCGACGTCCGACCCGGTGACCGTCTTGTCGGAGGGGGTGGAGTGTACGGTCAAGCCCGTCAACAATTCGGGAGGAGGAAAGAAGTTGACCGGTACGATGCCCAACGTACCATCTGAGGTCACGCAGGCGTCGGACCTGACGATTCGCATCTACAACACCGATGGGACGCTGTATGCAAGCACCGATCCAGATGAGAGCGGGACGTTAACGGTCATTTCTCCGCTGGGGACCTTCGACACGGGAACGGGCGACTTTACGGTTGAGCAAGATCAACAGGGACAAAATGCCCTGCGGAGCCAGGACCTCGAAAACCGACTGATCACGGCACAATACGTGGGAAAGTGTGAGTCAGGATACGCCCTGTCCGACGGGACGAACCTGACGATCACCAATCCGCCGACGATCACAACGGACCCGATTACGGCATCGTCCAGCTCGCAAACGATTGCGGGAACGGCCGAGACGGATGCCGATGTCTTTCTGCATCAGGATGGAACGCAGATCGCGACGACGACGGCCGACGGCAACGGCGACTGGAGTACCAGTGTGGCCGGCGGTACGTTCACGGAAGGCAAGATCGTGTACGCCACGGCGAAGGATCCAGCCGACGACGTTGAGTCCGACAAGTCGAACGAGGTGACGGTGGTGGAGGAGAATCCTGCACAAACGACGGCTCCCACAATTGACGGGGCGTACACCACGAATAGCACGGCCATCGAGGGATCGACCATCGAGGGGGGCGGCGTGCAGATTCGGGTGCTGGTAAACGGCACCCCAATCGACACGACCACGTCGGACGCTTACGGCAACTGGTCGGTGTCGGGTGTTGATCTCTCCGGACAGTCAGGGAACGACATTACCGCCAAAGCCAAGGCGGACGGCAAAACGGAAAGTGGAGCGTCCGATCCCGTGACCATCCAGTCGGGCCAGACGAACGCTCCGAGCCTGGCGAAAAACGGGGACGTGCAGCGAAGCAATCTCGATCCCATCGACGGCACTGCGTCAGAGGGGGGAACCATCCGCCTGTACGTTGACGGCGAAGCAGTCATCTCCGGTTCTTTTCCGTTCAATTTCAGCGACACCAACAGTGAAGGGACGGAATTAGGGAGTTTTGTCGAGCCGGGCGTGGAGATTTATGCGACGGAGAAGGCATCGGGAAAGACTGAAAGCTCCCCTTCCAGCGAAACGATTACCGTCGTCGACGGAAGCGTGCGCTACATCACCGTCGAGTCGATTACGCCGAACGAGGCGCCCGGTGGGGGAGGCGAACCGGTCGACGTGCTCTACTCGGTTCTGGATGGAAGCTTTTCTGCCGAGGATAACGTCACGATCGACTTCAGCGTGACCAATGGGGGCGGGTCGCTGAGCACGACGCAGTCCAGCACGGACGCCAACGGCGAGGTTGCGACGACGTACACCACCGATCCGGCGGACAATGGCACGACTGTGCGCGTGCAGGCAGACGATAACAATGCCGGCAGCGACATTGCCGACCCGACGACGGCGTCGTTCCCGGTTCAGGACTTGACCCTCGACAGCCCCACGACCGAACAGGCCCGACAGAGCAGCGCCACGCTGGATGTGACCTACAGCTATACGGAGGCCAATCCGGACCAGGCGAAGGTCATCTTCGACGACGGGACCAACACGGCGACGTATAACATCGACGACAGCGGGTACGCTGGCGATAATTCGCAGAAGACCGTGTCGTTGGACCTTTCGGCCCCGGACGCTACGACGAACAATGGGCTCCAGGACGGGTCGACCTACGACATCACGGTAAAGAAGATCGACCAGTACGGAAACACGGCAACGAAACGGGAGACGAGCCTGCTCACGATCGACGACACCGCACCG
>CAZSBW010000399.1:0-3358 GCA_964604815.1 uncultured Salinivenus sp.
TCGAGGCGGATTCGGCGACCGTGGAGGCCGAGACGTCAGATGAGCGCGCCTCCTAATTTCGTTCGACGTGCCTGTTCGTCTTTTCTCGAATCACCCATTCTATGTTGCCATGAGAACGCTCTCAACGCTTTTCGTGATCGTTCTTCTCGCTGCATCGGTGAATCTGACCCCTGCCCAGCCGACGGTCCGGCACGTGGACCTGGAGGTTGAGCCCCTCGCCTACACCTTCGGCGGAGCGGGGGGCCACGTCGCAGTGCAGTTGAATGCCTGGAAGTACGAGGTTGAAGCCTTTAGACTGGAGATTCCCGCGTCCCTCCACGGAAACGACGGCTTTACAGCCTCGCCGCTGGGGGTGGAGCTTCACGCCGAGCGCCACTTCGGCGAGGACCCAAGTGGGTTCTACGTCGGACCCGAGGTCGGTGTCGTCCAACTCAACCTGACGCACGACGCCAACGAGACGAGCGAGCGCCACACGCGGTACTCCGTCGGGATGCGCGGTGGATATACCTGGTATCCTGGACTCGGCAACCTCTACGTGAGTCCCGTGGTCGGTGTCTCGTACACCCTGAACGGCGACGACGTAACCATCGCGGGTGACACGTTCGAATCCAAACCCGTCGGTGCATGGGGCACCGTCGGGATCGGGTGGAGCTTCGGCCGCTGACCTTCTCGCCTCCACGAGGAAGCTGACTACCCTGGTCGGGCGGCGACATTGCCGACCGATGCAATTGCCGACGGTAGGATGCACCTCGCTTCGTCCGCCCATCCCGCAGGGGCCTCGGTTCGATTCAACGGACTCCCTCGTTTCGACTCATCCTCAATCCTCTCTCATCCAATCCATGTGTGCCATGTGGACGTTTCTTCTCCTTCTTGCCGCCATCGTACTTTGGTTTTCTCCCGACCTGCGCCGGTCTCTCGCCCGGTTCATCGATCCGGACGATCGTCGACCTGTCGGGGAGCGACCGGCGACCGGAGAGGCTCCCCCTCAAACTGAATAGGAAGCGCGGCGAATCGACGAAGCATCTTTTCACAACAAGACAAGAAAACCCATGAATCGTTGCTGTAACCAACGCTGTGACCACAACGCTCAGTCGGAAAGAGAGCCTCAATCCTCACACGGCTCCTGCAGGGAGTGCGGGTGTCGTGGGGGATGCTGTTCTTGTGAGAAGTGACCGCGCTAAACTGGTCGGTGCTACTGAATGACTGGACTCCTCAATTCTTCTGGACTCCCTCCTCAATCCCATGTCTCGATCCCATAGAGCAGAAGAAAACACCTCGACCGTCGACCTCTCCTGGCCCCAGTGGTGGAACCGGACCCGCTACCAGCTCTACGCGCCGATCTACGACGCGGTGGCGCGGCCCCTGGAGCGGGGGCGGGAGCGCGCCATCGAGCAGGTGGCGCCCACCACGGATGACCGCATTCTGATCCTCGGGTGCGGGCCGGGGTCTGACCTCGAATACTTGCCGTCGGAGGCCGAGATTACCGCCGTCGACGCCGTGCCGGCGATGGTGCGGCGCACCCGAGAGCGGGCCGACGCGCTCGGCATGACCGTCGATGCACGAGTCGGGGACGCCCAGGGGTTGCCATTCGACGACGACGCCTTCGACGCCGTGCTACTGCACCTGATTCTCTCGGTCGTGCCGGATCCGCAGGCCGTGGCCGACGAGGCGGCCCGGGTGCTGGCCCCCGACGGGCGCGTGTCGATCTACGACAAGTTCGTCCCCGAGGACACGGAGCCGTCGCTGCTCCGCCGCGCGCTGAACCCGGTGGCCCGGTTCCTGTTTTCTGACCTTACGCGAGAACTGGAGCCCCTGCTCGCCCAGGCGGGCCTGGAAGTCGTCACGCCCCGCGAGGCGGCGCTCAGCGGGCTGTACACGATCGCCCTCGCCCGTCCAGCCGCAGATCTGTCTCGGAACGAATCGTCTGCGCCCCGAAAAGCCGTCGAAGACGCCCGATGAGTTGCTGCAGTCACTGCGAAGACGCCGGCACCCTGTTCGACCGGAAGACGGCACGGGAGGAGCTCCGGAAATACCGGCGGGACGGTCCGCCCAGCAAATCGTCGGAGCTTCTCATCAATGCCCTCAAGACGCTTGATCTTGAGGGCGGACGTCTGCTGGACGTAGGCGGAGGCATCGGCATGATCCCGTTCGAGTTGCTGAGCGACGGCCTTTCGACGGCGACGATGGTGGAGGCCTCCGCCGCCTACCTGGAGGTCGCCGAAAACGAGGCCCGCCGCCGGGGCTACGGCGATCGAACCACCTTCGAGTACGGAGACTTCGTCGACCTCGCCCCCGACCTCCCCGAGGCCGACCTCGTGACCCTCGACCGGGTGTTCTGTTGCTACCCCCATCTCCACGAACTGGTCAAGGCCTCCGCGTCGAAGGCCGGTCGGTGGTACGGGGTCACCTACCCGAAGGAGCGGTGGTACAACAAGGTGATTGAAAAGATGGCGGGCGTGTACTGTTGGGTTCGAGACATGGATTTCCGCATGCACGTCCACCACGGGGTGGAGGACGCAATCCGAGAACAGGGATTCACCCCCTTCTATCAGGTCGAGACCATCGTGTGGCGAGTGGCCCTCTACGAGCGCAACGACGCCGCGTGAGCCGAGGGCGCAGAGCGGTCCTTGCGGGTACCGCGTTCCATCAGTCGAAACGCCGAGGAAGGCGGGTCCTCTCGTCCCTCTTCTGCCCCGCCCGCCGGAGTCGGCGGTCGGCGTTGCACAAAAACCCGGCGAAACGTCCCACGTCCCATTTCGGAGAGACGCCCGCTCCCGTAAATTGTGGACAACAATCCATCGGGACCCGCCAACTGATTTTGTCCCTCTATGAAGGACTACCTCCGCTCCCAGCTCCGCGCCGTGCTCGACGACCTGGGCGACGTGCCGGACGACTTCGACGTCTCGCTCGAAGCGCCGGCCCGCGAGGAGCACGGCGACCTCGCCACGAACACGGCCCTCCGCCTCGGCAGCATCCTGGCGGACAATCCGCGATCCATCGCCGAAACGATCGCCGAAGCCTTGCGCGAGCGGGTCGACCCGAGCCGCATCCGGAGCGTGGAGGTGGCCGGGCCCGGCTTCATCAACTTTCGCTTTGCGCAGGACTACCTGTTCGAGGGCCTGGCCGACCTGCTGGCCGCGGGCGACACCTTCGGCCGCTCGGACGTCGGCGAGGGGCAGCGCGCGATCGTCGAGTACGTGAGCGCCAATCCCACCGGCCCGCTCACCGTGGGCCACGGCCGCAACGCCGTCCTCGGCGACACGATTGCCAATCTGCTGGAATGGACCGGCTACGACGTCACGCGCGAGTACTACTTCAACGACGCCGGGCGGCAGATGCGCGTCCTCGCCCAGTCGGT
>CAZSBW010000400.1:0-2061 GCA_964604815.1 uncultured Salinivenus sp.
TCGGCGTTCTCGCGCTCCTCCGGCTGTTCGTCCCGGTCTCGTTGGAGAAAAAGAAGCGGATAAAGGTCTTCGTCGACCTGTTCGTCGACCAGGGCGCTCAGGGGCTCGCCGGTGGGCTCTTGCTCCTCATTGCGACCGGGCTGGGGGTGGGCGTGCGGGTGCTCAGCCTCATCGTTCTCGCCTTGATCGGCGTGTGGGGCGTTCTGGTCTATAAGGCTCGCCAGTCGTACGTCGGCCAGTTCCGGAACCGGCTCCGCGAGCAGGAGGAGCAGCACGAACCGAGCGACGAGGCCGCCGACACCGACGCCGACCTCGACGAGCTGCTCGACGCGCTCTGTAGCCACGCCGAGTCGGACGCCCTCCAGGCATTGGACAAACTGGAGAAGGGCCACGGCCCCGTTCCTGTAGACGCCCTCTTGTGCCTGCTCGACCATCCGTCGGCCACGGTGCGCGAGCACGTGATTCGGGTCTTCCGGATCCGCGCCGTCGCCGAAGTGGCCGACGAGGTGGCCGAGGCGCTGCTCGATTCCGACCCCGACGTGCAACTGGAGGCGGCCCGCTACCTCTATGTCCACGACGCGGACGACCGCCTGGAGCGGCTTCACCAAAGCCTGGAGCACGAAGACGCCCGCATCCAGGCCGCCGCCGTGGGGCTGATCGCGGAAGAGGGGTCGCCGGAGGAGTACGAGCTCATCGATGACGACCTCCTGTACCGACTCCTGCGGGTGGACGGGGAGGAAGGGACGGAGATTCGAACCCACGTGGCCCGCCTGCTCGGACGGCTCGATCGCCCCTACCGCAACGATCTGCTGCGCCAGCTCCTGACCGACGAGTCCGAGCAGGTCGTGCGCGCGGCCCTGGCGGCGGCCGGCGAGTCCGGAGAACGGGAGCTTCTTCCGGCCCTCGTCCGCCGACTCGACGAAGCGGCCTACGAGGACGCCGCCCGGCAGGCCCTCTCGTCGTTCGACCGCCCCCTCCTCGGCACCCTCTACGACGTCCTCGTTGACGAGCACCCGTCCCTCCCCGTGCGCCGGGAGCTGCCGTCGATCTTCGCGGAACGCCCGTCCCAGACCGCCTTCACGCTCCTGGTGCGGAGCCTGCCCGTGGTGCCCATCCCGGTCCGCCACGGGGTCATTCAAGCCCTCAGCAAACTCCACGCGGCGGACACCTTCACGGCCGACACTGACCGCCTCGACGAGGCCCTGGACCGGGCCATCGAGCACTATTCGGCCCTGGGGCAAATTCTGCGGCTGGCGCTGGAGGAAGCCAACAATTCGCCTCCCATCGCTCCCTCCGTCCTCCGGACTGCCCGCGAAGAAGCGCTGGAACGCATCTTTCGACTCCTGGGCCTGCGCTACGACCAGCGCGACATTTACAATGCCTACCTGGGGCTCACGAGCACCACGCCCTCGCTCCGCGACAGCGCCGTCGAGTTCGTCGATAACCTCGTCGACTACGACACGCGGCGCTATCTCATTCCGCTCCTCAACGACCCCGACGCCCAGCAGGCCTCCGAGATTGGGGCCACCTTCTTCGACCTCGAGATCGACGATTGGAAGGAGGCCCGCCGCTACCTCCGCGAGGTGGACGACCCGCGCCTTTCGGCCACGACCACCCAGTCCGCCCTTCAACCATCGCTCACGGAGTAAGCCCGTCTCGCTTCTCCGGTCCGGCGTAACGCTGGCCTCCCGAAGCCGAACGAAGCCCCGCCTCGAGGACGCACCCCGCTGCGTTGCCTGCTCTGTTCCTCAGCGCCGTCCGAGCGATGCTCAAGCGCATCCGTAAGGAGTTTTTCGACATCCGGCCCCACGAGTGGCCCCGCGCCCTAGGGCTCTCGCTGTTCTTCTTCCTCGTGATCACAACCTTCTGGGTCCTCAAGCCCATCAAGCGAGGACTCATCGTCAGCTACTTCGGCGAACACCCGATCCAGATCGCCGGGTGGATGCTGTCGGGCGCGCAGGCCGAACAACTTGGCAAGGTGCTCAACATGGTCGTCGCGTTCGTCGTGGTCGGCGGGTTTACGTGGCTCGTCCGGCTGGTGGCCCGCCATCAGCTCATCGG
>CAZSBW010000400.1:2071-3352 GCA_964604815.1 uncultured Salinivenus sp.
CGTTCGGGGCCCTCTTCTTGTTTTTTGGCAGTGTCATCAACCAGATCGAGGCGCTCGGCTCGTGGGGCGTGCTGTCGTTCTACGTGACGGGGGACATCTGGACGACCGTCATGGTCGCCACCTTCTGGGCGTTTGCCAACGACCTCAACACCGGCAGCGAAGCGGAGCGGCTCTATGGAATCGTTGGGCTGGGGGGCGTGGTTGGGGGCTTCGTCGGGGCCTCGGTCGTGAGCGGCCTCGTAGAGCCCCTGGGGCGCTCGACGCTGGTGTACGCCTGCCTCGTCCCGGCTGCCCTCATCGCCGGGCTGGCGGCCTGGATCCACCACCACGAGCGGGACGACGACCCCGAAGAACCGTGCTGTCCGGACTCGAAAAGCCCCCGGGAGCCCGACGACAACGCCTTCGTGGAGGGCGCCAAGATTGTCTTCCAGTCGCGGTACCTCCTCGGCATCGCCGGCCTCCTCGGCCTCTACGAGATCGTCTCGAACATCGTCGACTTCCAGCTGGCCGTTCTCGTCGAGGAGCAGGTCACGGCGTCGGCCGAGCGGGACGCCTTCTTCGGCGTCATCGGCCAGGCCACGAGCCTCGTATCCATCGGGGTGCAGCTCTTCCTGACGGCCTTTGTGATGAAGCGGTACAGCGTGAAGGTGGCCCTTCTGTTTCTCCCAATCGCAATTCTCGGGGGCACACTGGGCTTCGTGGCGGTCCCCACCCTGGCGCTCGTCGGCTTCATGTCCGTCAGCGACAACGCCCTCAACTACTCCATCAATCAGTCGGCCAGGGAGGCGCTCTACACCCCGACGCCCGCGGACATCAAGTACAAGGCCAAGTCGTTCATCGACATGTTCGTCCAGCGGGCAGCCAAGGTACTCTCGGTAGGGCTAAACCTTGGACTGACTGCCCTCGTCATTACGGACGTGCGCTGGCTGTCCCTGGCGGTGGGGGCGCTCCTGATCGCCTGGATTGCGGTGATTCTCTTCCTGGGGCGGGAGTACGAGGCCCGAAAGGAGGCCACTGAACAGGTGCCAGTAGGGGCGTAACCCCACGACCACGCCTCTCCCTCTCGATCCCGAGAACCCCTACGTCTCGGGAAGCCCCCTGCGGCCATTCGCCGGACGGCCCGCCGAGGGCGACGAGCCGCCGCGACGCATCGCGCCGGCCTTGGGCGCTCGGTCCAAACACCGGGGCCTCACACCCGGTACTCGCTGGGCTCGATGCCCAGCCGATCCATGCGCGAGAGGAGCGTGGTGCGCTTTACGTTGAGGAGCTGCGCGGCGCCCT
>CAZSBW010000401.1:0-1390 GCA_964604815.1 uncultured Salinivenus sp.
GGGGCGGAGCCGTCGTCCTCGGCGGGAAAGAGCATAGCAGCAGAAGGGGCGGAAGCAAAAGGGGGCTGGCGCGTGCGGCACCGGTCCATTTGGACCAACGACCGCCTCACTCCAATGCCGACCGGTGTCCGGAGGTGCCGGGATTTGTGCGAACGGATTGGGAAAATGGATGCAATCGCGGCAAAAGGGAGGAAGGCCAGTAGGTCCCGGCAGGCAACCGGCTGTGTTCGACGGAGACGACCGAAACGACGACTTCGTAAAAAGTCCATTTGCGATTTCGACGGGCATCTTCTCTCTTCATGTAACCAAATTGTCAATTCCGATGCGGAAGAGGGGGCATCCAGTGCCGAAAAAGAAGGGGATCCTGGGGACAGGCACGACCGATCTTGGAGGAGGCCACCTCCGGATCGGAGTGCGTTGGCGATCGATCCCAATCTCACGCTCACCATGACGTCCCGTCGGTGGATTCTCGTCGTCCTCCTCTGTTTGTGGGCCGCCCCCGCAGCGGCGGTCGGGCAAACGATTGATCTTGCCGGACGGGTGTACCTGGACTATTTCTACAACCTGTCGGCTCCGGACAGCACCTCGCCCGGTACAGAGGAGGGATTGCACGGCTTTCGGTATCGCCGCCTCTATCTGACGGCCGACTACACGCTCTCGGAGAAATTTTCGGGGCGGGCCCGGCTGGAGGCGGATGAGGGCACGAGCGGGCGGCCCGTTGTGAAGGACCTGTCGCTCACGTGGGCGTACAGTGGAGCACACAGCGCCACAATGGGCATTACGCCGCCGCCCGCTCTCGGGATTGTGAAGGACGTGTGGGGCTACCGCAGCCTCGAACAGACCATCTTGGACCTTCAGGACGTCGTTTCGTCCCGCGACTTCGGCCTGCGGTTCGACGGGCCGGTGACGGGGGACGGGACCGTGCGCTACGCCCTCATGGTGGCCAACAACGGAACCGTTGAGCCTGAGACCGACCGGTTTAAACGTGTCTACGGGCAACTGGCGGTGCGGCCCACCGAGCGGATTACCGTCGTCGTTGGGGCAGACCACGCCGGGTACGACGACGAGCGGGACCACGGAACGCGAGTCTCGGCGTTTGCGGGGTACGCGGCCGAGCACCTCCGGGTGGGACTGGAGGGATTCGGGTATCGGGTGGCGATGACGGAGGGGGCGACCCGCACCGAGGTGGGAGCAAGTCTCTTCGGGAGGGTGCAAGTGACGCCGCAGTGGGAAATGGTGGCCCGCCTCGATCGGAGCGCCGAATTCCTTGCGGGATCTGATCGCGTTGAGACATTTCTGGTGGGGGGCGTGGCGTACACTCCCCATCCGAACGTGTCCCTCATTCCGAACCTCCGCCTGCAGGCTCCCAGCGACCGGGCCGCCGTGACGA
>CAZSBW010000401.1:1490-3350 GCA_964604815.1 uncultured Salinivenus sp.
TTGGTTGTGAAGAGAGCGCCAATCATGATGACGACGAGAGGAGCAGCTGCCCACCGCGTGTAGAGGCCGATGAGGACGAGCACGCCGCAGGTCACTTCCACCGCGCCCACGCCGAATCCGAAAAGCTCGGGAGCGGGAAATCCGATGTCAGCAAACCGACCTGGGCCGCGAAGGGTCGTAAATAAAAATTTCTGCAGGCCTTCGGACACGAACACGACGCCCACCATCAGCCGGACGAGGGGCAGTGTGCGCAGGGCCCGGCGGGCGTCCGCGGATGAAAACGGCATGAGCGACGGCAGAGGTTGAGGGAAAGACGGTCAGAGAACGATGCGGGGCAAGTGTGCGCAATGCGGTAAGCTTCCCCCGGGCATGAGTCATCCTGAACGGAGCAAAGCGAAGTTGAAGGATCTCTTTGAATTCAGCGGAAACAAGTTTCGGAAGGCTGTGCTTTCTGGATCATTTCCGCCTCATCGGGAGAGATTCTTCGGGTCGCAAGTTTCCCTCAGAATGACGTAGTCATGCAAAAGGAGGGTCCGCGGAGCTTCACCATTTTCCGCATACGTACTCGATGCGGGCGCGTGCTTCTCTATTCGCGAAGCGGAAGGTCGTTCGGAAAGATTTCTACCATCTTGTGCGAGCCCGTAAGCAGGAGGGCATCGCTGGGGCGCGCGTGGCGCTGGTAGTCGGTGAGGGCCTGCTGCAGCGGTCGGGATTCGCGGACCGTGACGCCGTGGTGCCGGAGCGTGTCGGCAATCTCGTCGGGCGGAATGGCGCGCTTGGTGTCGATGGGGATGGGTATGACGTGCGCGCCGTGCTCGGCCAGCAGCGCGGCCACCTCGGGCAGCCCCTTGCCGCGGACGGCGTTGAGGCACACGTAGAGGGTGCCGCCCCGTTCGTCCACGGCGGGGCCGACGGTGGCGAGCCCGGCGGCGATGCCCGGTGGGTTATGCGCCACGTCGATGATGATGAGCGGCTCCTCCTGCAGAACCTCGATCCGCCCGCGGAAGCCGGTGCGTTCCCGCACGTCGGCCAGGCCCTCGTGGACGGGAGCCGGGTCGGCCTGCACGGCGGGCACCGCGAGCTCGGCGGCACGGAGCGCGAGGGCGGCGTTGGCCTGCTGATGGGGGCCCGGCACGGAGACGCGCAGCCGGTCGTAGGTGCGGACGGGCGTCTCGGCGTCGAGCGTGCTGCCGGTGAGGTCGGACCGCCGTGCGTGCCAGGTGACCTCGTCGCGCAACTCGTGCAGGGGGGCGTCCCGCTCGGCGGCTGCCTGGGCAATAGCAGCGCGCGCCTCGTCCTTGGTCACGCCGGAGAGCACGGGCGTGTGCGGCTCGATGATGCCGGCCTTCTCCCGGGCAATTTCGCCAAGGGTATCGCCCAGCAGGTCGGTGTGGTCGAGGTCGATGTTCGTTATGACGGCGAGCGCGGGGGTAAGCACGTTCGTCGAGTCGAGCCGGCCGCCCAGGCCCACCTCCACGACCGCCAGATCCACGTTCTTCTCGGCGAAGTACCGGAAGGTGAGGGCCACCGTGATCTCGAAGAAGCTGGGCGCGACCCGATCGAAGAGCGGCCGGTACGTCTCGATGGCGTCGGCGAGCCAGCTGGTGGGGGCGGGCGTGCCGTCGATGCGCATGCGCTGCGTAACGTGCGTGAGGTGGGGGGAGGTGTGCAGTCCGGTGCGCAGGCCGGCGGCGGTGGCGACGGCGGCGACCATGGCGGCGACCGAGCCCTTTCCGTTCGTGCCGGCTATGTGGACGGCCCGCAGGGCCTCGTGCGGATTGCCCATCTCGTCCATCAGCGTCTGCATGCGTCCCAGCCCGGGCTTGCGGGCGTCGTCGGCCACGTTGGCGAACTGGGGCA
>CAZSBW010000402.1:0-3329 GCA_964604815.1 uncultured Salinivenus sp.
AAGCCGGACCAGCGTGCCGTTCTGGCGCCAATGGATTCGACACAGTCAGAAGATCGACAGCGTGGCCGCGGCCCTCGAGCCGCCCCTCCTCGCCCTGCAGGGCCGAGCCGACGCCCGATACCCCGGCGGGACCCTGGAGCGCAGCCTGAACGGCTGGCGCCGCATCAGCCAAACCGACGACGCGATCGTCAATGCGTACGACGGCGTCGACCATCTCTTTTTGGAAGACGGGACGACCGCGACGGCGGACGCGCCGCTCGACGACCTCGTCACCTGGATTCGAAATCGGTGACGTCCCCAGTGCGGCCGCCCCAAAAGAAAAACACCCGATCTCCGGACGGAGACCGGGTGCTGGCGGGCCGGAACGACGGCCGGGATGCTACTCCGTCCCGGAGGCCGACGCGTCCGCTTCCATCTTCGTCAGCCGCTTCTTCGCAGTAACCGTTCGGGGCCCCATCGACACCTCCAGGTCGGCCTTCACCACGTGATGGGGGCGCGTCTTCCGGACGTGGATGGTGCCGGACGGACCGGGTCCCTCGGAGCTTGCCTCGAGCACGTACGTCTCGAACGAGCCCGCGGGCACCTCTACGGTCTCGGTGCCCGTGACGCGGACCGTCGTGGTAGCCACCTTCTGCTGCTGAAGCTGAAAGACCGGCAGCTCCGCCGCGTAGCCCTCGTCGAGCGGGAGTGCGGCGAGGGCCACCTCCATGTTGGCGGTGCTGGCCAGGGTGGGCTGGTCGAACGACATCTCAACGGGCACCTCTCGGCCGCGGGCCTTCATCGTGCCGTTCACGCTCGTCTCGCCGAACGCGAGCGAGACCGTGCCCTGCCCGCTGGCCCGGCGCTGGACCGGGCGAAGAGAGGATCGGTCCACAAGCAAGGTGTCGGTCTGGGCGCCGCCCTGTGCGGCGTCGGCAATCTGCCACACCGGCTGCCCGTCGTGGGTGGCTGTCGTCAGAACGCGGGTCGTGGGCCGGGTCATGGTCCGCTGGCCAGCCTTGAGCTTGGTCTTGTACTTGAGCGTGGCGGGCGAGAGGGTCGACCCGTCGAGTGCTGCGACGCCGTCGGCCGCGTCGGTCGCCGATTCGGTGGTGTCCGACAACGTTACCTCGCTCACGTCGCGCCGGAGCGCGTCGAGGCGGGCTTGCACTTCAGGCACCGCGTCGGTCTGGTAGCGCCCGCCCAGATGCTCGCCGAAGAAGCGCTCCAGCTGCGCCGCCACGGCGAGGCTGTTGTTCTCCTTCTGAAAGCCGTGGCCCTCCTCCGGCGCCACGAGGTACTGCACCGGCACGTTATTCTCGCGGGCCGCGACCACGATCTGGTCGGACTCCTGCTTCTTCACGCGCGGATCGTTGGCCCCCTGAATCACCAGGAGCGGATCGTCGATGCTCTCGGCGTGGAAGAAGGGCGACTGGGCCTTCAGCTGCTTCTTGCCTTCCGGCTCATTCGGGTTGCCCATGCGCTTGTGAAACATTTTCTTGAGCGGAGCCCAGTACGGCGGGATCGAGTTCAGGAGCGTGATCAGGTTCGAGGGCCCGACGTACGAGGCGCCCGCCGCGTACACGTCGGGCGTAAACGTGAGGCCCGCCAGCGTCGCGTACCCGCCGTACGAGATGCCGGTGATCCCGACCCGGTTCGAGTCGGCGATGCCCTGATCGATCAGGTACTGCACCCCGTCGGTAATGTCGTGCTGCATCGCGCCGGTGCCCCACTCCTTGTTCCCGGCGTTGAGAAAGTCTTTTCCGTAGCCGGTGGAGCCCCGGAAGTTGGGCTGGAGCACCGCGTAGCCGCGATTGGCGAAGAACTGGGCGAAGGGATTGTAGCCCCACGTGTCGCGCGCCCAGGGGCCGCCGTGCGGAAAGACAACGACAGGGAGGTTCTCGGCCTCCACGCCCTTCGGCAGCGTGAGGTAGGCCGGAATCTCCAGCCCGTCGCGCGCCTCGTAGGTGATCGGCTTCATCTTCGCGAGGTGCTCGGTGGGGAGCTCGGGCCGCGACTCGTAGAGCTTCTCCACCGTCCCGCTCCCCTCATCGAAGAGGTACGTGGCGCCGGGATTCACGTCGCGCTCGACGCTGACGGTGTGCGTCTGGAAGTCCTCCGTCGAGGAGGTGATGCTGATTTGCCCCTCCGGCAGCTTTTTCTTGAGGGTCTGGTACGTCTCTTCGAAGGATTCGGTTTGGGGGTACACGCGCTGCCGCTCGTCGACGTAGACGGTGGCGGCCAGCTCTTCGGAATTGTCGTTGAAGATGGCGCCGCCGAAGTCGACCTCATTCTCCGGGTCGGAGGCCACGACCTCCGTCTCTTTCGTCTGCGGGTTGAACAGGACGAGGCGCTGCAGGTCCGCGTCTTCGCCCTTGTTCGTCGTCACATACACCCGTTTGCCGTCCTTGTGGAAGCGGACGGGGCTGCAGGTCTCCTCGAAGCTACACTCGTAGACGGAGACGAGCGTGTCCTCCTCCACGCGGAGGATTTCGGTCCCGCCGTCGTCCGTCTGACGGGTGGCGAGTCGCAGGTTCCCTTCCTGGTCCGTCTGCCACCCGGCAATCTGCTTGTCATTCTTGTAGAGCAGGGTGCGCTCACCGGTCTCCAGGTCGAGCCGGTAGACATCGTGATACTTCGGATTGCGGTCGTTGAGGCCCACGATGATCTCGGCGGGCGTATTCTCCGGCACGTCGAGGATCTGGGCCCGCACGTCCTCGTAGGGCGTCAGGTCCTCGGCGGGCGGCACGCCCAGGTCCGTCTCTTTTTCCGCGTCGGGATCGGCGGCGTAGACGTGGAAGTTCTCGTTGCCGCCCTTGTCCTGGATCCAGAGGATGCGCTCGCTGTCTTGGGTCCAGAAGAAGAAGGGCACGGGCCGCGTGGTGTCGGCGGTCACGGGCTCAGCCGCGTCGAAGGGCTCGTCCACGCCCTTCACCCAGACGTTCATTTTGCCCTTGTAGGGCTTGCGGAAGGCGACGTGCTCCCCGTTCGGCGAGAGCTGAGCACTCGCTACTTCCGGGTCGCCGAAAAACTTCTGGCGATCAAGGAGGGGCGGAAGCTCCCCCTCGTACTCGATAGATGAGCCCGCTGCTTCCTGGGCGGACGCGGGTACACTCAAAAAGCCGAAGAGCAGGAGCAACACACAACAGCGAAGCAATCGAGACATGGCACAGACGCAGGGTTGATGGACAGAGTGTCGATGGGGCTGGACACCCGGTGCGCCGGGCAAACCGGCGTTCATTGAATCGTAATCGGGGAATCGGTTGGCGTGTTCAGCCCGCCGTGAAAATGGCTCACAAATAAGTAGACCAGCGAAAGAACATTACGTCATTCCGAGCGAGGCGATCTTG
>CAZSBW010000403.1:0-3328 GCA_964604815.1 uncultured Salinivenus sp.
GTAGAGTCATTCCGAGCGAGGCGATCTAGATCGCCAAAGCCGAGGCGCTGCGTAGGGGCCGTAGGTCATGCCGTTGGTGCAAGTGCTCTTGGAGCGAATCTCCCCGAATTCAGGGAAATGAGAAGCTGTTTGGTGGATGGATTCGAAGCCGAGACACAGTGGGCGAAGTGCCAGAAAGGCGCTCAAGTGAGTCCCTGTAGCGGCGCTACCGGGCGAACGCAGAAGCCTTTCTGCACGAGATCCACGAAGTCGCAGGTCGAAGACAATCCGCCAAACAGCTTCTGAGAATACAAAAGCGACTTCCTCAAATATTTGCTCGCTACGCGGTACCGAGAGAGCTTCCAGCCCCAAAGAGACTGATTGAAAGTGCATTAGCGACGTCGGACGTGGGGGCTTGAGAACGTTTTGGGGCTTCCTCGGAGACGGGGGGCCGGACCGCTGCCGGGCCGTGCTCCGCCCGCCGCGGACGACGGTGCCCCGAACGCAGAGCGGCGGCATCTGCTGTAGATAGCAAATTCCGTTCACGTATCAGTACGTCGTGCAGCGGTGGTTGACGGGAGCCGGGCGAGCGGAGAATCGGGCTACACGCGAGCGAGAACGGTCTACACAGATTTCTTCACGGATCGGTAGCTTTTTGATTTCCATGGCCGATCATCGCCCCGACCTCCAGACGCTCCTCTTCCGCACGGGCACGTACGACCAGGACGAGGGCTTTCGAGCCACCCTCCGTCGAGTGGCGCACCAGGGCATGAAGTGGGCCGGAATTGTTGGGCTCGTGGGGGAGCTTTGTTTCGTAGGCATCCACGTCCTGTTGAACAGCCCGCTCGCCGTTCTCCCCGCGTCTTCGGACGCTGCCGAGACCATAATTCTTTTCGACGACCTCTATATCGCGGGGATGTCGGGTCTGTGTCTCGTTTTCGCGTGGCGGCGCTGCACCCTGTCCACCGGACGCGGTGTGCTTGCGGGGATGCTTCTTTCCCTCGTCGTCGTCACGCAGTACGACAACATCCTGTACGGGACGCTCCAGGATCCGGGCTACCTTACAGTCATCTACATGCTGGGCGTGGTGGCCGTCCCGTTTCGCCCGTGGCAGGCATTGGGCCTCGGTGGGGGAATGATCGGGCTCCTGCTGAGCATTCCTCTCACCGGCAGTCTGCCGGAAGGGCTTAGCGCGGCGCCCATCTACGGCCAGTTGCCGTTGCTCGGCGTCGTCACGGCCCTGATGACCGGAATTACGGTTATTCTGTACGCAAACCGGTGGTCGGAGTACCAGGCCCGGCAGCGCACGCAGGAGGCCCTCGACGAGCACAGGCTCCTTCTGCGCACGACCCAGGAGATGGGCAACATTGGGGGCTGGCAGTTCGACCTGGAATCGAGTTCCCTCTCGTGGACGCGGCAGGTGTACCGCATCTACGACCATCCCCCTGAGGAGGAGCCCGACCTCAACGCTCTTCTGTCGCCGTACCCCTCGGAGGCCCGCACGTCTCTCCGCACCGCTCTGGTCCAGTGTATGGAAACGGGAGAGGCGTTCGAACTGGAACTGCCCCTTCAGACCAACGGAGAATCCCGCTGGGTCGAAATTCGCGGAGATGCCGTCGAGCGAGAGCAGGATACGTCCCAGATCGTGGGCACCATCCAGGACGTCACCATCCGTCGAAAGATGGCCGAAGACCTGCGCGAGCGCGAGAAGTGGCTTCGCAGCATCACGCAGAACATCTCGGACGGCCTCTACCGAAGCACCCCGGACGAGGGCGTGGTGTACGCCAATGACGCCTTCGTGAGCATGTTTGGGTACGACGCCCCCGAGGACCTCTACGCGCTGGACCCGGCCGAGCTCTACGCGGATCCGGAGCAGCGCGCCCCAATCACCAGTCGGCTCGAAGAACAGGGCCGGCTCCATCAGGTCGAGATCGAATTTCGCCGCAACGACGGCTCGACGTTCATCGGTCTACTCAGCAGTATGGCGGTGGAGGACGAGGACGGCGACGTGCAGTACTACGACGGCGCCGTCACCGACATCACGGAGCGGAAGAAACAGGAGGAGCAGCTGCGGAGGCGTCAATCCAAGATCGAGGCGTTGTACGCGGCCATGGGAGCGTTGCTGCAGACCGAAGACCGCGACGAGGTGGCCGCTCAGATCGAGGCTCTCGTCATCGACACGCTCGACTATCCGCTGAATACGGTTCGCTTCGTTGAGGACGGGCGCCTGATCCCGGTTCGCAACTCGCCCGCGTTGCACGAGCACATGCCCGAGCGCCCCGTCTATGACACCTCCGGCGAGAGCCCCGCGGCACGAGCCTACCGTTCCGGCGACACCATTCGGTTCAACGACGTGCGGGAGGCGAGCCCGGACCTCGACATCGGCGACGCCCGGGCCGCCGCGTACGTCCCCATCGACGGACACGGCGTCATTTCGGTCGCCACGCTGGAGTCCGGGGCCATCAACTCGTTCGACGTGCGCCTTCTCGAAATTCTGGCCGGCAATGCGGCGGTGGTGCTCGACCGAAGCCGGCGCGTCCGCGAACTGGTCGATGCGAAAGAGCGGGCCGAAGCAGCCAACGAGCTCAAGTCGGCCTTCCTCGCCAACATGAGCCACGAGATCCGCACGCCGCTTACCTCGATCATCGGGTTCGCTGAGGCCATCGGAGACACCTTCTCCGACGGCGAAGGGGAGGAGACCCCCGAATCGACCACGCGCTTCGCCCACCTGATCGAGAAGAGCGGACGCCGCCTGCTGGACACGCTCAACTCGGTGCTCGACCTCTCCCAGCTCGAGGCCGGCTCGATGCAGCTCACCCCCGAGCCGCTCGACGTCCGGGACCACATCCGGGAAGCCGTCGACCTCTTCGAGCCGCGCGCCGAGTCGGCCGGGGTTGCCCTCGACGCCGTGCTTCCGGGGCGGCCCCTCCCCGCACACACCGACGGGAGCGCCCTCCAGCGCATCCTCCACAACCTGCTCAGCAATGCCGTCAAATTCACGAAGACGGGTGGGACGGTCGAGGTGCGCGCCGAGGCCGAGGAGGACGGGATCGTAGTGGCCGTTGCCGACACGGGCATCGGCATCGATCCCGAGTTCCGGGACGAGCTGTTCGAGCCGTTCAAGCAGGGCTCCTCCGGCACCGACCGCACCCACGAGGGCAGCGGGCTGGGGCTCGCCGTCACGAAGCAGCTCGTGGACCACCTGGACGGAACCATCGACGTGGACAGCACCCCCGGCGAGGGCACCGTGATCTCCATCCGTCTCCCCGCCGCCGAATAATACCGGTTCCGGTTTGAGAACCTGTTTGGCGGATGGATATTCAGCCGAGACACAGCGGGCGACGTGCAC
>CAZSBW010000404.1:0-3320 GCA_964604815.1 uncultured Salinivenus sp.
TGAGGAAGTTTCCAATGAGCACTTCTGCCCAGGTGGGCGGCTCCTTTGACATGAAGGTCCTATTCGGGCGGAAGGCGCTCTGTTTGGACAGAAATTCAGTGCCGGCATGTTGCTCCCAGGCGAAGAAAATAGTCTGAGACGAAGAAGCGGTTCTACACGTTTATCATATCAGCCGCGTAGGTTTAGTGTACGTTTTCCCCAAACCTGTCAGGTGTTCTCAGGCAGAACCCGTACAACGATTTGGTACAGGTGGCTTCAGTCTACTGCGACTACGTCACAAAGACAATGTCAACTCCGTATCATAACGGCTGTAGAAAGATATCATACGCACGTAACAAGCTGGGGCCTTGCCACTGCGAGATCACCACCGCTTGGGAGGCGCAGAAGATGTCTTGCTGAGGATCTCGACGTGTGTAGTCGAGCAGGGCATTCTTAAGAAGAACATCCGCTCGATTCGACGCTGGGCAGTCGGGTCGGGGTAACAAGAGGACGCAGAAATGAAATATACCCTACCATCCTTCCCCCCTTGCATTGTAATCTTCCTCTACGCTCTCTCCCACCGGTCCTTCCGTGCGGTTGCGGTGCCGGGTTTCGTCTTGGTCGTCGGACTCAGGTGCGTGATGAACGCAGGCGCACAGGACCCCGGCGCTGACGTCCCATTCAGGTGATGTCTCCCAGCACTGTTCCTTTGCAAACCCGTGGCGGGATCTCAACATTCCCGAGGTCCCCAACGTCCTGGTGCCCCGAAAGCAGCGAGAGCTCGACACCCTGCACGAAACGTTCGCTGAGTTCCAGCCGACCAAGATGGCCATTGAGGTTCGCCGGCACTACCAGACCTCCATCCATTTATCGGACGCACCGCGGCGGGCGCCTGGACACCTCCTTCGCAGTCGGCGTCTTCGGGGCTCGCCGCAGCGAGCAGTACCAGCTGGGGGGGGGCGGAACATTCTTGCGCCAACCGACAGCTTGGAGAAGGCCCTCGTTGAGGAGCGCATCGACTCGTCGACCTCCCGACAGGAGCTGCGCTCGGCCATTCCGGAGGGGTCCTCGAAAAAGCAGCCATCGTCGGGGGGATCAAGGGCCTTTCGCCCGGACGAACTGTCCTGATGACACACAAGTTTATACCGTTTGCGAATGTTTGTTTTGCACCTTTCCCGCGGCTGTGAGCAGGGTTTTCTTGCCAATCTTGTACCTCAAACGTCGATGTAGGGACGCATGGCGATGCGTCCCTACGCGGACGGGATAGGCCAGAATGCACAATGAATGCTCGCATTTGGTATTACTCCGAACCGCTGCGCGTTAGTGGGTTTTTTCCAACGATCGGGGCACCGGCCGCACGCCTTCCCTGTCGTCTGGGCCGGGCTTTAGGTGACAGAGGATTCCTCCGGGCTCCGGCGCACCGACAGCGAAGCCGTCAGAGTTCGATGCGGGCGCCGTCCTGTCGAGACGACTCCATGATCGCGTTCACGATTCGAATGTCGGCCCGGCCCTCTTCGCCGGGGACCAGGGGGACGTCGCCGTTCTTGATGGCGCGGGCGTCATTGTCCATCTGCCGGGCCTGCTGGTCGCGGCCGCTGGGCCGGAGCTGCGTGCCGTCGCTGGTCTTGCCCCGCACGCCGGAATAGGACTGGAACGGGCGCAGGCGATACCACCCGTCCGTGCACGTCACGTCGAGATAGTTCGTCGACTTGCCAAAGCTCGTCTCCCCGTTCGCGACGATCCCGTCCGGAAACTCCAGCTCAAACGTTGCAAACTCGGGCACCTCGCTGTACATCTCCGTCCGTTCGGACCAGGTGCGTCCGCGCACGGCAGTCGGCTCCCTGCCCGTGGCGTAGCGAGCGGCGTTGATCGGGTAGACGCCCATGTCGTAGAGGGCGCCGCCGCCCAGTTCGGCATCCCGTCGCCAGTCATTGGGATCGGGGTGAGCCCCGCTGTAGCCCGCACCGGTTTCGACCCTGGTGAGCGCACCGTACGGTTCTTCCTCCGCGTAGCGCATGATGGTTCGGTTGTTGGGTTCGTGCTGCAGCCGGTAGCCGATCGTGAGCTGTACGCCGTTCGCCTCGGCGGCGTCGATGACAGCCTGGCACGCCTCTACGTCCATCGCCATTGGCTTCTCGCACCAGACGTGCTTCCCGGCGTTTGCGGCCTTGATGGCGTCCCGGGCATGGATGCCGGGGGGCGTCACGACATACACCACGTCGATGGCGTCGTTGTTGGCGATGTCGGGCAGGGTCTCGTAGCTATACACATTCTGGTCCGGAATACCGTAGCGCTGTTGCCACCTCGGGATCTTTTCGGGCGATCCCGTCACGATGCCCCGCAGTTCGCAGTGAGTCGTCTTCTGGAGGCCGGGCGCCAGTTGCGTGGTGCTGTAGTTGCCCAGCCCGCAAAGCGCCACGCCGAGCGTGTCGTCTCGGTCGGGCAGAAGGACGGACGGAAAACCGACGGTCGCCCCGGCGAGAATGCTGCCCGCGTGCGCCAGAAAAGTGCGTCTGGTGTACTCTTCGTACGCGCTCGGCATGGCGTAACAGCGGGGGTTGGGAACGAGAACCGGGCGGAGGTTGCAGTAATGAACGACTGCTGCCCTCGATATTTCCGGTCTGTACACCTCCCTCCCTGGTTCCGTCAAGAATGGTGAAAATGACCGCCGAACGCCCGGACGAAGGGTTGCCCGTTGATCGTTGCAAAGCAGGGCTCCTTTCGCCCCTTGCCGTACACGAAATGGCATCTTGCAACTCTGGGCGCGTTTCCGCTCTGAGAGGTTCTCGTTCCCCCTATGGCTTTTGGACGACGAACCGCGCCCTCCTCGCCCACGCCTTCTGTCTTCTTCGTCGGAACGGCCTCCTCATTTTTCCCCCAACTTGGCTTGTTTCTGTTATTGCACAAAAATTATAGCTTCCCCTCGAAGCAGGTAGGCTGTAAGCAGTCTCAGACTGGCTCGGTCGTGGCCATTTGGGCGGCCTCGGTCGCTCGGAATGGCCTTCGAATGAAGGTACTTCTACGTGTCTATGCAAAACAACTGGAGATGCTCGGGACTGTTGGCAATTGGCTATAAATGCAATAACGGAACCCTTCGGTGGGTCTTGTCTGCGCAGTGCGTCCTTTTTCGTCGCTCCCACCTCAAAGCGAAACGGATATGGATCGATTGGGCGCTATAACGACATGTCGATAAAACGATACATCGACAAAGAGTCCTGACACTATACCTCTCTTTCGATATAACGGCTTGACGACACGCCGCTACGTTGATATGTTGATGCCGAAGTGATCCTCGATTTCGTTCTTCCAGGCTCCCGGAGCTCACATGCCCGAAGTCATTT
>CAZSBW010000405.1:0-3317 GCA_964604815.1 uncultured Salinivenus sp.
CCTCATCACCTTCTTTACGGCGGACGAGAAGGGGGCCTACGCCTGGACGATCGAGGAGGGGACCCATGCCCCCGAAGCCGCCGGCGAGGTCCACAGCGACTTCGAGGAGGGCTTTATCAAGGCCGAAACGATCAACTTCTCAGAATTTGACGAGGCGGGGTCGGAGAAGGACGCCCGGGAGGCGGGGCTTCTCCGCACCGAGGGCAAAGACTACGTCGTGGAGGACGGGGACGTGATGGAGTTCCGGTTCAACGTTTGACTGCGTCTGTGGGTATGGGCGTGTGTGCGTTTGGGTGTTTCGAGCCCTGGTGCCAGTTACTTGCGCTCAGGTCTCTTTGCTTCTTTTGGGCGGGATGGCTTGGTCGGAAGGCGGTTGATGGTGGCAGTGTGAGCGGCAGAATTCACCGTCTGAAGTTGGCTGTTCTATCACGATCAGAAGCGATGAGAGCCACCGACGCTGATTCGCAGCTCCCAGTTCTCGATAGCCCACCCCCACACCCTCAAACGCACGGACGCACACACTTTCCCTTGCAGTCCGAATGAGGAGGACACGGAGCTTCCGCCCTCGATCGCCGCTTCCAACGCTCAAAAGCCCACACCCAAACCCACACCAATTCTGACGTCATGAGACGCCCGCGCCTTTCCTGTACCGCTGTGCTTGTCGTTTTCGGCCTCCTCGCCGTCGGCTGCGGCTCGAACAGCGGCTCCTCTTCCGAAGAAGGTCCGGCTCCGACCGACACCCTCACCCTTGAAACGAAGGCCGACTCGGTGGCCTACCGCCTGATGGAGGCGCACGGGGTGGACGCGTTTGCCTCGGCGCCCTACCTGCGCTTCAACTTTGCGTTCGAGTCGCCGAAGGGGAGTCGCGTCATCGGGCGACACTTCTGGGATCGCACGACGGGTGACTATCGCGTGGAGTGGCGGGACGGAGCGGATTCGACGTACGTGGCTCTCGTGAACGTTCGGGAGGTGGAGGAGGAGACGCCAGAGGGAGCGGTTTATCTCAATGGGGAGGAGCTGGACGGCAAGGCAGCCGAGGAGGCACGCAAACAGGCCTACGGGCGGTTCGTCAACGACACCTACTGGCTTCTTGCCCCGATGAAGGTGTTCGACCCCGGCGTGAACCGGGAGTATCTGGCCGATTCCTCGACCGCCAAGCACGACGTGCTCCACCTCACGTTTGACGACGTAGGCCGCACGCCCGGCGACGAGTACTGGCTCTACGTCTCCAAGAAGACCGGCCAGCTCGATCGGTGGGCCTACCATCTTCAGAGCATGGACGAGGACGCCTCTCCGCGACCCTACGACTGGACGAACGAGACCACTCTCCAAACCCCCAGTGGATCGGTCACCCTCGCCCGGCGGAAGCAGGCCGTCGGGGCCGACCAGGTCCTTCTCACCAACGAGTTGGCCCTCCCTTCAAGCCCCCCGAACGGGATCTTTTCCACCCCGGACCCGATGCTCGGAACCAACGACGCCGAAAAGTAGCCCCCTGCACAACCGGGGCGACTCCTCGCGCCTATGCCGCACGCTCTTCTTCCGCCGTTTCCGGGCCGGGCACAACCCACGAGCCGAGGCATTATAGCCCCTCGGTCCCCGCTTAATGCTCCAACACGCGATCGCCGTTCGTGGATTACCGGTTTCAGATTGCTCGCCGCTACCTCGCGAGCCGACGCGAGGTGTCCCTGATCTCCATCATCACCGGCATCTCGATGACAGGGGTGACGCTCGGGGTCGCGTCGCTCATCGTGGTGCTGTCGGTGATGAATGGGTTCTACGACTTTGTTCGCGACCTGCTCGTCTCCGTGGATCCGCACGTTCGAGTTGTGAGTGCAGAGGATCGCAGCCTCGCCAATGCCGACTCGCTCCTTCGCATTGCCCGCTCTGCCGATCACGTACAAGGGGCGTCGAAGTACGTAGAGGGACGCGCGCTCATGCTTCCGCCGCAAGGAAGTGGCTCCCCTCAGGTTGTGCAGGTGCGCGGCGTGGATCCGGCCTCGATGGAACAGACGGCCCCCGCCATGGCCGTGGGGCAGTTCGAGGTGGGGCGGAAGCCAAGCGGGATTCCCGGCCTCCTGATGGACGTGTCGATTGGAGAGAGACTGGGCTTAGTACCGGGGCAAAATGGAAACGCCGAAACCACGGTGGGCATCCTCTCGGCACCCGGCATCGAGCGGACGCTCACGCAGATTTTTGCCAGTCCGCCGGTGCATCGGTTCGAAGTCCGAGGGCTCTTCGAAATGCGTGCCACCAGCGACCGCCAGCGCGTGTTCATCGGACTCAACGAAGCGCAGCGCCTTTTCCGAACGGGCTCGCAGGTGACGGGCATTGACCTTCGCCTCAACAATCTCGAGCGCGCCGGTGCCGTGAAGGCTCAACTCCAGCAGCAGCTGTCCAGCGAGCGCTACAGGGTCCAGACCTGGTACGATCTCCAGCAGTCGCTTTACGACGTAATGCGACTGGAGAAATGGGGGGCGTCCGCCATTCTGGGCCTCATCGTCATCGTGGCGGCCTTCAACATCGTCGGTTCGCTCACGATGGTCGTCATCGAAAAGCGGCGGGACGTGGGCGTGCTCCAGGCCATGGGGGTCTCGCAGCAGAACATCCGCCGGATCTTTTTGCTCGAAGGCGGTCTCATCGGTACCGTGGGGACGGGGCTGGGACTCGTCCTCGGCCTGGGCCTCGCCCTCCTTCAGCAGCATTTCAAGCTCGTGCCGATGGCTCAGGCCGATTCCTTCCTCATCAATGCTTATCCTGTATCCATCCACGCGCTCGACGTTGTTCTGATCGTGTTGGTGGCGTTTGGCCTGTGCGTGTTGGCGGCTCTTTATCCGGCGGCCCGTGCCGCGTCCATCGAGCCGGCCCGGGCTGTGCAAATGGATCAGTGACCCGGGAAGGAAGGGCCGTTGGCCAAAGGGGAGACTCTTCTGCCCTCGGCATTCGGAACCGCCACTAAGAGAATGGGAGAGCGGGAGAATGAGAGCGTAGGCGAAAGGGGATCGGGAGTAGCTTGGAAGCCCTCATCATAGATCAGCATCGTCAGTGGCCGATTGCTTTCTCCCACGCCCCCATTCACCCGCGCTTGTCCGACAGAAATAACAGACAGGAGCAAAAGAGTCTTCCTCGGCTTTCAGAAAGCTCTCGTCGATGATTACCACCCACGCTCCCCCTTCCCCGCGCTCTTCATCGGAAATAGCACTTGACAGAAGCGCCGGAGCCACCGACGCTTGATGCAGAACGCTAACCCAGGTTGCCCCATGGTTCACGACGACTTTGACCTCATCGGCCTTCCCGACCGCCCGTCGAAGCCCCGCGAG
>CAZSBW010000406.1:0-3284 GCA_964604815.1 uncultured Salinivenus sp.
CCCGAAGCCCGCCTTGCGCACGGTTAGCCGATCGAGGGCCAGCGGGCTGAAGGCGCCGAGGAGGCGTCGCATGGTCACGGGATTGCGGATGGGCATGCCGTCGAGGCGCACCTCGTGTTCGCCGCCGGCCCCGCCCTGCACGTGCAGACCGGCCACGGGTCGCTGCCGACGTACGCCCATCAGGGTGGCGGCGCGGCCCAGCGCGTCGGGCGTGCCCATGCGACCGGGATCGGCCAGGTCGTCGGCGGAGAGCGTGGACGCGCCCACGCCGTCGTCCGGCGCATGTCGCTCCACCCCATCCACAACGATCGGCTCGGACGCGATGGACGTGGGGGTGAGGGCGATGTGGCGCCGCACGCTGTCGCCCGGGGGCACGCGGACGCTGTCGACGGCGGCCTCGTAGCCGAGGTGCGTCGCCACGACGCGGTAGGTGCCGGAGACCAGGTCGGGCAGCCGGAAGCGGCCGGACGGGTTGCTGGCAACGCCCGTGTTGGCGTCGGCGAGCAGAACGTGGGCGTGGGGGAGCGGCTCGCCCGTCTGCTCGTCCACGACGACGCCCGTGAAATCCCCGCGGCGCGGCGGCCGGCGGGGCGCGTCCGTCAGCACGTAGGTGCCACCCGAGGTCTGGTAAAAGTCGACCGGCACGTCGGCCAGGAGACACCGCAGGAGCGCCTCCGGTTTTGCCTCCTCCGCCGAGCAATAGACGGTTTTCCCTCGCACGAGCTCCGAGTCGTACACCAGATCGATGCGGGTCGTCTCGACGACGCGCTCCAGGGCCTCGTTGAGGTCGACGCCCCGAAACATCATCGTGTACTGCGGCGCCTCGCTCTCCTGAGCGGAGAGCGAACTGGGCACGAGCACTCCGGCCAGGAGCAGACCCGCGAGGCCCAGCTGCGCCCAGCGCACGAGGTGCCGGGAATTGATCGTCCTCATGGCGTTTGGGGGGATTGCGACGCAGTTGCTCGTGCAAGAACGTATCCGTTCGCCGTGGCCCGATACGTCAATCCACGAGCCATGCACACGTCGTGGAGAATCGTTTCGAGCTCGGCGCCCCGGGAGTAGTAGAGCGTGAGGGGATCCGAACGAGTCTCCTCGGAAATCGAGGCATCCAGCCGAACGGCGCGTCCGAAGCGGCGTTCGAGGTCGCGGGCGAGGGCGGGAAGGGAACGATCTGTCGCCGCAAAGCCTCCGTGCCGCCACGCCAAGATTCGGTTGATGCTGGTGTCGCGGACCGCCGTCAGCGTGCCGTTCGGGGCCCGCGTCGCGGCCCGACCGGGCCGCAGCGTCAACGCCGTGTCGGGCGCCGACGGGGCGGTCACGCGCAGACGGCCCTCGGCCAGGGCCACGTGGGCGTCGGCGGCCTCGCCCGGTCGACTGCGCACCGAGAAGGCCGTGCCCAGCACCTCCACCTGCATCGACGGCGTCCGGACGATGAACGGGCGCTCGCCGGATTCGACGTCAAAGTAGGCCTCGCCCTGAAGGCGCACGATCCGCTTTTCGTCCTCCAGCATCGGGATGGCGGCAAGCGTGCGGGGATAGGTCAGGCGCGTGTCGCCGTTGAGTTCCACGGTGGAGCCGTCGGGCAGCGTGTGAGCGACGGTGGCGCCGGCGGGAGCCGTCACGTCGACCGGCTGGGTCCACCACCACATCGCGAGGACGAGGAGGAGCCCGGCGGCGACGGCACTCCCCCAGCGCCAGAGCCGGCGCTGTGTCGATCGGCGCGCGGACGGACGGCGGGGACGACGATCCGTTCGTCGGCTCGTTCGCTCGTCGCCTGCGGTTTCTTCGATGTGACGGCGCACTCCCGCCCACGTGTCGTCGGCGTCGGGCAGGGCCGCGTCCGGAGGGGCGGCCCGGCCCAGGAGCGCCCACACCGCGTCCCACTCCCAGCTTTCGTCGGGCGCCTCGTCGTCGGACGCCTGCTCCAGCCCGGAGCGGAGCTCGGGCGGTACGTTTGATTCGTCGTCGCGGCTCATGGGAGTAGATGGTCTGCGTCGTGATGGGAGCGAACCCGGCGTCGGAGTTTCTTCAGTGCTCGCACAATGTGGTTGTTGACCGTCCGGGGCGAAATGTCCATGACGTCGGCGATGGCCTCGTGGCTGAGGCCCTCGAACCGGCTCAGGGCAAGTGCCTCCCGCTGCCGGTCGGGGAGCTCCTCCATCCACGCCCGGAGGTCGGCCTCCAGCCGCTCGGCGTCCATCTGCGCCCCGGCGTCGGGCTGCACCGGGTCGGCGTCCTGTTTCAATTCGTCGTGCTTGGTTTCACGGGTGCGGCGATCGCGTTCGGTGTTGTAGGCCCGATTGCGCACCATGCGAAAGAGCAGTGCCTCCAGCGATTTCTCGGGGTCCAGGTCCTCGCGCATGTCCCAGAGGGACGTGAAGGCGTACTGCACGATGTCCTGAGCGGCGGCTTCGCGCCCGGTGATCTGGAGCGCATATCGGGCCAGCGGGTCGTGGAGGGCATCGAACACGGCTTCGAAGGCCGCCCGGTCGGACGCCTTGATGCGACGGCACCACTGTCGAAATTGCTCGTCGGTCGGCATACCGATCCGTGAGAACGTACGTACAATGCATGTCCGGCGAGCTGGGAACCGAGCACGAGCACGCGACCGCGGATTTCCGAAACGTATTCACGTGTCGGTAGCGACCGTCGAACGACCGGGTCGGGCCACCGGGCGGAGGCAGAAGACAGGTCGGCAGGCAGCGTCCGCTCCATTCGGGCGGCGGTTGTCTCTGCGAAGCAGTTTGCCATCCTGCACGTCAGCACTCGGGAATGACCACTCTCTGTCACGAAGACTCTGTGAACACGTAGGAGGGAACGAGGCGAATGATCCCTGGCGGGGAACGAAAGGACCCAAAAACAGCGATCCAGGCGCACACGACCCGCACAGGGATCGGGACAAGTCATCTCATCCGCCTTTCACCGCCGCTGCGTTGCATCCAGCAAAAGCGGTTGGTAGGTTTTACTGCAAGCCTCCATCGCTTCCGGAGGCGTTTCGGTGCTTTCGCGAATCTCCATCCGATTCCCCATGAGCGACGACCTCTTCGACACCATCGTCTCCCTCTCCAAACAGCGCGGCTTCATCGTGCAGTCGTCGGAGATCTACGGCGGCCTCAGCGCCACCTACGACTACGGCCCGCTCGGGGTGGAGCTGAAGCGGAACGTCAAAGACGAGTGGTGGCAGTCGATGGTCTACCAGAACGACGACATCGTGGGCCTGGACGCCGCCATCATGATGCACCCGAAGACGTGGGACGCGTCGGGCCACACGGAGGCGTTCAACG
>CAZSBW010000407.1:0-3284 GCA_964604815.1 uncultured Salinivenus sp.
GCCAGCAGTCCCCCGACGAAACGCGCCTCGACCTGCTCGCCCGCAACGCCCGCATTTTTCGGGAGATCATCGCGCAGCTCGACGAGCACGCGCCGGAGGCCATCCTGCTGGTAGCCACCAACCCGGTCGACGTGCTCACCTATCTGTCGCAGGAGATGAGCGAGCGGCCCAACGAGCGCATCATCGGGACCGGGACCCTGCTGGATACGGCGCGCTTCCGGGCACTGCTCGGGCAGCGCTACGGCGTCGATCCGCGCTCGGTGCACGCCTACATCCTCGGGGAACACGGCGACACGGAGGTTCCCATCTGGAGCAACGCCACGATTGGCGGCCAGCACATTCAGGACCGCACCGTACTGGGGCAGGCGTGGGAACCGGACACCATGCAGTCGATCTTCGAACGGGCCCGCAACGCCGCCTACGAGATCATCGACCGGAAGGGCCACACCGACTCGGCCATCGGCGTCGTGATTGCCCGCATCGCGCGAGCCATTTTGGAGGATCAGCAGAACGTGCTCCCGATCAGTGTGCGGCCCCAGGGCGCCTACGGCATCACCGACGTGTGTCTGAGCACGCCCTGCGTGGTGGGCATCGAAGGGATCGAGAAGCACGTCGTCCCCGACCTGTCCGACGACGAAGAGGAGGCCCTCCAGGCCTCGGCGCAGGCCCTGCGCAACAGCCGGGCCGATCTCGACCTGGATCTCTGACGGAAGGCCCAAACGCATTCGCACCATGCCCGACTACCGCCTCGGCTTCGACAGCCTCCGCCGGGAAACCCACGAGCCCACCCTTCCCGTGACGGGCAATCTGCCGGGCTGGCTGTCCGGCACCCTCATCCGCAACGGCCCCGGGCAGTTCGAGGTGGGCGATCAGGACTACAACCACTGGTTCGACGGACACGCGATGCTCCACGCGTTTCGGGTCGAGGAGGGGACGGTGGGCTACCGCAATCGCTTTCTGGAGACGAAGAGCCGGACGGAGGCGCTGGAGGCGGGCGAGATCGTCCGCTCCGAGTTCGCCACGGACCCGTGCATGTCGATTTTCGGGCGGGTGATGAGCGTCTTCAACCCGAAACCGACGGACAACGCCAGCATCAACGTCGCGCAGATCGACGACGCGTACGTGGCCCTCACCGAGACGCCGATCCCGGTCGAATTTGATCCGGAGACGCTGGAGACGGCGGGGGTGGTGGACTTCGACGACGACGTGGATGCGCCGATGTCCACGGCGCACCCGCTCGTGGAGCCGGGCACAGGCCGCACGATCACGTATCTTACCGAGTTTGGCCGGCAGTCCAAGTACCACGTCGCAGCCATCGAGTCGGGCAGTCGCTCCCGCACCGTGCTGGCGACGCTCGACGTGGACCGGCCGAGCTACATGCACAGCTTTGGGATGACGGAGCGGTACGTGATCCTGGCCGAGTGGCCGATCGTGGTCAATCCGCTGGACCTGCTGCTGCGCGGCAAGCCGTTCATCGAGAACTTTGAGTGGCAACCCGAACGGGGGACGCGCTTCCGCATCCTGCGCAAGAGCGACGGTGCGGAGGTGGCGACCTGCGAGGCCGACCCGGCCTTTGCCTTCCACCACGTCAACGCCTTTGAGCGGGGCGACGACCTCGTGTGCGACGTCGCCACCTACCCGGACGCGTCCATCATCGACGCCCTCTCCCTCGACCGCCTCCGCAGCGACGAGCCGTCGCCGGGCACGGGCCGCCTCCGCCGCTACCACCTCCCGCTGAACGGCGGATCGGCGTCCTCGACCGTGCAGAGCGACGAGCGGCTGGAGCTCCCCCGGATCCACGAGGACGCGGCCCGCGCCCAGCCCTACCAGTACGTCTACGGCGTGGGCGAGCGGGGCGCGGGCACCTTCACCGATCAGCTCGTGAAGATCGACGCCGAGACGGGCGACGCGCAGGTCTGGCGCGAAGAAGCGACCTACCCGGGCGAGCCGGTGTTCATTCCGCACCCGGACGGCACGAACGAGGACGACGGCGTGGTACTCTCCGTCGTGCTCGACCCCGCCAACGAGCAGTCCTTCCTCCTCGTGCTCGACGCGTCCTCGTTCGAGGAGCGGGCGCGGGCCGCGGTGCCCCACCCCATCCCATTTGGCTTCCACGGGCAGTTTTTCGGCGGAGGGGGCGAGGCGTGACGAATCGTTTCCGATTCGTTGAACGGGCGGCGGGCTGTGCCGACTTGGTTACGATCCCTTCGAACCACGCGTCTGAGACGGCGGGTTGCGTAGAGTGTGTCGGTCACCTCTGGAATCGTAGCGTCTCTCCGTGGTCCCTGACTTTCTCCTGCCCGAGTGGGTCCCCAACGCACACCCGCTCATCGTGCACTTCCCCATCGCGCTCATCTTCATTGCCGCCGCGGCGGACGCGCTGGCCCTCTGGCTCGGGGAGCGCTGGCGGACGGGCCGGGAGGTGGCCACCGGGCTGTACGCCGCCACGGCGCTAAGCGCGGTCGTAAGCTATTACAGCGGCACCTGGGCGATCGACACGGTCACCATCGCGACCCCGGAAGCGGCCCAGACCCTCTCCACCCACTCGTACTGGGCGTGGTACACGATGGTCTCGACGAGCGCGTACGCCGGCATCCGGGCCATCGGGCTCCTCGTCACGCACATCCGGGGCCGACGACTCCTCCACGCCGTCTTTTTCGTGGTGGGCCTGGGCACGCTCTTCCCGATCTACAAGACGGGCGAAAACGGCGGCGAGATGGTGTACCGGCGCGGCGTGGGCGTCACGCGCATCCAGGAGGTGCCGGCCGCGGCCCCCGCGACGCCGGACTCCACGCGGGAGGACACCGTTCAGTCGTCGCGATCGACGCCGACCTCGGCGGCGCCGTAGTACGGTCCGACTGCCGGTCCCCAGAGACTAGAACGCTGCGAGGTCGCGAGCCGCCTCCAGGATGCCCTCGTCGCTCGGGAGCACGGCGCGCTCCAGGTCGTGGGCAAACGGGATGGGCGTAAAGTCCCCGGCGACGCGGCGGATGGGGGCGTCGAGGTACTTGAACGCGTCGTCCCCAATCTGGGCACAGATCTCGGCGCCGAACCCGATGAACTCGTGGTCTTCGTAGACGACCAGCGCGCGGTTGGTCTTCTTGACCGAGTCCAGGATCGTCTCCGAGTCGAGCGGCACGATCGTGCGGAGGTCGAGGACCTCCACGTCCACGCCCTCCTGCTCCAGCTCCTTCGCCGCGTTGAGCGACTTCTGCGTCATCATGCCGTAGGTGACGATCGTCATGTCCGACCCCTCGCGGGCGATTCGCGCCTCGCCGAACGGG